>JAUYHV010000285.1 GCA_030689845.1 Dehalococcoidia bacterium | reverse complement strand
TTATTTCCAGGCAGAAGGGGGCGTGTTTAAACGTGAAAAATCCTCTGTAAATCAACCGGGGCACGTTTTAGCGTGCCCCGGAGTTTTTGATTTTTACCGCCGGTATCCAGGGATAACAGCGCTGGTAAAAATGAGGTGCTTTAAATACCCTGGTAAAAGGGTTGAGCTTTTAATTTAGAGATTCTATAACTTTCCTCGACCAGGTGAGGGCTTGTCCTCTTAACTTGACCTCTTCTTCAGTCTGTAAATAATATTTTTTATTGGGGTCGGGTATAACCAGGGGGTCCATACCAGTGGTAGGAACGTCTTTCCTGAGGCTGGGATTACCCCAGGTTGAGGCAAACATGGTTTGCCCCTCTTTGCTTAACATCCAGTTGATGAAAACAGCAGCGGCATTGGGATGGGCGAATTTTACGGGCACACCAAAACAACCTGCAGCCGAGGTAACCCTGTTATCTTCTTCAACCAATGCCAGTTTTATCGGCGCTTTCAGGTCGGTAAATTCGGAAATAAGGTCAGGTAGGGGAGCAAGGCCGATGGCGTATTTACCCCTGACAACTGACTCGGTGTGAATGCGATTATCCCTCTGGATAACCACTTCCTGCTGCGTTATCAGCTTTTTCAAGAAATCGGTTGCCCTTTGCTCGTCCCAGAGGTTATAAATCAAGTGATAGAAAACCGCGTTACCGGAACCTGTAACAGTAGGGTCATTAAGGGTTATTTTTCCTTTATACTGGGGTTTCAGCAAGTCCATGTAGCTCGTTATTTCACCGTCTTTTACCATATCGGTATTGTAAACAATAGTCCTGATGATGGCTCCAATCATGGGAAAAGTAGTATCGTCTTTATCGATGATAGGCACATTGTTGCCAATCCAGTACTTCCCGTCGGTAACCTCCGGCAGGATCAGGGTCGGGCTGACTTTGCCAAGCACTCCAACGGGTTTCATTGAAGCCAGGAGGGTGGTGGCGCCTGCCCCGAAAACATCGGCTGAATATATTCCGGCTCTTTGTTCAGTCTGAATCTTTGCCAGTAGTTCGGCTCCACGGCCTGCAGAAGAGAACTCAACATCGATGCCGTACTTGTCCTTGAAACCCTTTTTCAGGACGGCCCTAATTTCGGGACGCCAGATATCGTAAACGGATACCTGCCCCTCTTTTTTAGCTTCAGCCACGACGGTATCCCATTTCACTTCCCAGGCTGGTTTAGGAGCCGGAGTTACTTGAAT
>JAUYHV010000282.1 GCA_030689845.1 Dehalococcoidia bacterium | reverse complement strand
GTTAAGGAAGCGCAACAACTCGGTATCGATGCCAGGGGACCTTTTCCAGCGGATTCCGTGTTTTACAGCGCTTTGGCTGGGAAGTTCGATGTTGTTCTTGCCATGTACCACGACCAGGGCCACATTCCCATCAAGGTACACGGGTTTGAAAAAAGTGTAAGTGTCGCCTTGGGGCTGCCTTTTGTCCGGACTTCGGTGGACCACGGAACGGGCTTTGATATCGCAGAGAAAGGCGTTGCCGACTCTCAGAGCATGGTGGAAGCAATAAAAATGGCTGTCAGGTTAAGTATGGAGAACAGGTTGTAGGGGGTAAGTGCCTGTCAAATTAACTCCATCCGTGGGGTAAGCGTTGACTCAGTATGCTGAAATTCCTCTATTTATTATAACCGGAAGCCGGATACCGGACAGACAAGCTGGTTAATCTTTACGTCCGGTAAGTTCTTCCGCCGAGCCGATGGACCGGGTATCGATATCTACCTGGAGAGGAACCAGAATTCTGGCTACCATGTTCCAGTAGCCAATGGACGCCGTTAACTCGACAGTAGCCTGTTCGTCTAAAAAGTTGCGGAGAGAATTGAAGGTGGCATCTTTAACCGTCACGTTTTGAGTTACTTCGTCAGTGTATTGCAGAATGGCACGCTCTTCGGTGCTGAATCTCTCAGAATCGTTCCAGTGAATGATATCTTCAGCCTGTTCGCGGCTGATGCCGGATTGCAGCCCGATTGGGTAATGCTGTGCCCACTCGTAGTCGCTGCCGCAAAGCCTGGCAATCCTCAGAATGGCCAGTTCCCTCAATTTAGGACTCAAGCTGGTTGCCGTAATGAGACCGCCTCCCAACCGGATAAAATTACGCAGTAATTCAGGGTTGTGCGCCAGCGCCCTGTAAAGGTTGATAACCAGGGCGCCGTTACGGGATATCCTGGCGAATATATCTTTGATTTCCGGCGTTGCTTTATCTTCCTGGACCAGGCTAATTCGGGACATGGAGTTCCTCAATATTTGATTTAAACAGATTATATTGTATTAAATATATCCAGACAAATTAAAGGGCACTGTTATATTTGACCGGACAGCCAGAAATGTATATATTAAAATTTACAAAAAAGGAGAAATAAATTATGAACCACTGGATGTGCTCCAACTGCGATTACATTTTCAAAAGTGAGGCTCCTCCTGAAAAATGCCCGGAATGCAAGGAAACATGCACTTTCTCCGATGTTACCTGCTACGTGCCTGAGTGCGGCGGCCCCGATAATTTAGATGCCAGGCTCGTTGCCGAGCGGATGAGAGAATCAGGGAAAAAATAACCGTACAGTACCTGTAATATCTTAATTTTTTTGCATTTCTGACACTACATAGTGTAGTGTCTCTATTATCTCTTTACAATTTGCAGTGCCATCGGTTTCCGTCGGCATTTTCATAACAATCTCCCACGCTCGCTTGCAGTGGGCACCACGAAGTATGAAAAGGGTAAAAATTAAGCGTCTCCCTTTCGTAAAGGGAGATTGAGAGGGATTTTCTTAAGAATGTTGTTATATTTATAGTTGACTAAAGAATATTGAGGGAGTGGCTGAAAATATATTGGAAAATATGAAAGTAACATAGTGAAAAATCCCCCTTTATCCCCCTTTGAAAAAGGGGGATAGGGTGCAAAGATTGTAAGGCCATTTCCGGCGCTCCATGGCCAACCCCCTTTTTTTACAATCGATAATAAAGGTGTAAGTTTTTCAGTAAAAAAACTTGTTTCCAATGTCTGATTACGGACGTTTTTTTGCGTTTGCCTCCTTACCTGAAAAGCAAAATGATATAGATGCCTGCCATGATGGCGAATGTGCCGCCGAGAACTTTAGGTGAAAAAACTTCTATCTTCCTGTTAATGAAATAGGAGAGAACGGGCACGGAAATGGTATCTACAGTGGTCAGGGGTATGACGACATTGATAGGTACGAGTCCCAGGGCTATGTAGCGTAATACCTGACCCACTGCCAGGGCTGTACCGCCGTAAAGCATGGGCGTCAGGGCGTCTTTTTTCAGGTTTACAAGGGGGCTGCGGTATCTTCGATTAACGAGAATGATTGCTATAACCAGCCCGGCTGCAAGGTGGGAGACAAGGCTTCCGGCTATGGGAGACCCCAGTTCTCTCAGGCCAATTTTTATTAAAAGTGGTGAAATGCCGTAGCAAAGCCCAGCAGCCAGGCCGCAAAGCACTCCCTTTAATAATACCGGTTTTCCGAGCCTGGTTCCCTTAGTAAAACCTTCCGCAGAAGAGCCAATCAGAATTACTCCAAAGAAGACCGCCAGGATGCCTGCCGCCAGGTAGAAAGTCATTGTTTCAGCCAGGAAAATCAAGCCGAAGACTATGGCTATAACTATATTGAAAGAAATAAGGGGCTGTGCCCTGTTAGCGCCGATAAGCCGGAGGCTTGTATAGTTCAACGCCCTGCCAATGACAAAGTGCAGGATACCGGCAGCGCCCAGTGAAGCCATTCCCAACCAGGACAAATGCCTCAACCCGCCGAGGCCGCCGGATGTCAGCAGCGCTATAAATATGAATATAATCCCGATTGTTATGGAAACGGGCAGGGCGCTGAATGATTCCCCTGCCCTGTGTACACCCCGCCGGGTAAAAACGTTGCTCGAACCGAAAAGAATGCCGGAAACCAGGGATAAAAGTTCACCCATATCTGACTTGTTCTAAATTAAGCGTTGTCTTTATATTAAACCAGCGTTATGCCGTCTATTGTCGTGAAGGAAAATCTATCTGAAACTCCACCGGGACAAAACGTCAGGTGGTTGATGGAGTACTCATATTCGTACCTGGAGTTCGCGGCAGTGCCGTCCAGGGGTATAACGACATGGTAATTGAAAAACCTTGCCGCCGTAACAGCTGTGTGCATTACGCAGATGTTGGAACGGCTTCCGGTAATAATCAGGGTATCAATCTGGTGTTCCTTGAGCAGTTGGTCCATTTCGCTCCCCTGGAACTTGTCAAAGGCGTGGGGAGTAAGGACGGGTTCGTTATCTCTCCGGTCGTACCCGGAATATACTTTGCCGTCGGGCGTGCCTTTTAATACAAAGGAGTAGGTAAATATTATAAAAAGCCCTTTTCCCCTGGCCTTTGTAATCATCCTGGTTAAGCTGGGAATAAGCTGATAACCGGTGGCAAATAGCGCCGGATCCCGGCTTTGCTCGCTCTGGTCGAGGACTAACAAGGCTGTTGTTATTGCTTTCAGGGTAATTGGTTTGGGAGCCGGAATTGCGGGCGCATTATCCATCATATGCTCTCCTTAAAATTTAAAATGAATAAATATTCTCCCAAAGTTTTTATCGTCTTTTTCCAGGCGGTGGTAAATTTTCTTTATTTCCGGCCGGTTAAAAAACCTTAAAACACTTTTTTTCAATTGTCCCGAACCCTTCCCGGGGATGATTTCCAAAAGGGCAATCTTTTTCTGGACAGCTTCTTCCACAACCCGGTTAAGCTCCGTTTCGATTTGCTGCCCCCTGTTGTAAATGCTGTGCAAATCCAAAACTATTTTAGCCAGGGAACTTTACCCTCCACCGGATGTATTTCATGCCGAAACAGGCCGGTTTTCAGTTTATTACCAGGTCGACAAGTTTATCTTCCTTGACATCAACGAGGCCGTCTTCACATATCCTGATAAAGGGAATTGCCGGACTGGTAAGGGTGGTAAGGCTCAGGTGGGCATTGCCAAAGGGCATGCCCAGCTTTTCCAGCTTCGTTTGAATATCGTCAAGCCTGGCAGCCAGTTCTTCCATTGGCAGTTCCGAGACAAAAGCGCCGATAGTCAGGGGGACTTCAGCGGCTATCTCTCCATCGATGCTCAGGACTATTCCCCCCTGCATGGCTATTACCCTGTTGACTGCCTTTGCCATGTCTTTTTCACTTGCGCCCGCAACGATGACGGCTGTCAGGTCCCAGGCCTGGCTGCTGGCAAAAGCCCCTTTTTTCATCTTGAATCCCCTGATAAGCCCGACGAACATTTTCAGGGGCTGCACGCGAAAATCTATAACCGCGACTTTCAACAGGTCTTTATCAACGTCAATCCCGATAGCACCCTTGGAGACCGGCACCGTTGCCTGCCCGGCCCTGGTCACGATTTCGGTGATCTGGTCGATAACCCTGACCGTAGCCGTGGTTTTCGACTTATCGGTCCGGATGGCAAACATAGCGGGAGTAAAATCCGGCGACAGCAGGACTCTTTTGGAGGCCCATCCGGGGAATACCTGCTTTCGCGGCTGGACCAGGAGTTCCCCGTCCTTCGCCGCAATCTGCCCGTAGCTTATGACATATTCAGCCCGTATAGTTTTTATGTCCGGGATGATCAAAATATCGGCATACCTGCCCGGAGCTATACCGCCGATGATGTTATCCATGGACAGGTGCTCGGCGGCATTGAGCGTGGCCATCTGTATGGCAACGACAGGATCAAAACCCAGGTTGATAGCTTTTTGCACGACGTAGTTCATATGGCCGGTTTCCACCAAATCTTTTGGCATGAGGCCATCCGTACAAAAAGTTAAGCGGCGGGTATCAATCTTCAGGTCTTTTAATCCTGATAGCTGCTCCAAATCGCGCCTGATACCGCCTTCCCTGAGGATTACATAAGCTCCCAGTCGAAGCCGTTCCAAAACTTCAGGCACTGTTATAGGTTCATGGCAAGAGCGCACATCATTTACAAGGTATGCTACCAGTTTGTTACCCGTGGCTCCGGCGCTGTGCCCCATGATCTTTTTGCCCTGGTAAGAGGTCTCCGCCAGCAAATCCAGTACCCTTTTGTCCCCTTTAACCACGGAACTCCAGTAGCTTTCTCCCAATCCAACTACCAGGTCATGTTTTAGCAGTTTTCTTAGCTCGGCAACTCCAATAGCTTCTGAGACGTTTCTCTGGCTGGTGGACACCATGGGCGGGACCGTGGCTAAAACCTTCATAGGCTGGTTTTCAATGGAATCGAGAAACTTCACCGCACCCTGGTAACCGAGGGAAAAGACGACCTCCAGCATTTCCGTGACGATAGTGGTGGTTCCACCCTTCAGGGCCCATTTTATTCCTTCGTCAGTCCTGAAGTACCAGAATAAATGGTTGTGGCTGTCAATGAGGCCGGGGATCAATATTTTGCCGGCGGCGTTGATAACCCGGGTTTCAGTCCCGATGGTGGTGTTCACGTCCTTACCGACATAGGCAATCCTTTTTCCCTTGACGGCTACACCCCAGCCCTCAAGCAATTCCCCTGAGTACACGTCCAGGAGGGTTCCTCCAACTATCGCCAGGTCCGCTTTCTCTTTTCCTATCGCCACATTTATCAATTCACTCATCTGCCCGGATGTTAAGGAAGTTAGTCTGTTTTTCATCGCTGTCCCCTTTATCGTTTAATTATCTAAGGTTTTTTCCCGGATCGAGGATAGGAATTATAAAAACCCCCTGGCAAAAAGGCATCACGTTACCGGTAATATGATAAGCAAATAATCAGCCTGCTATCGGCCCTTTCAACAGTGAATCCAACGTGGTATAAGCTTTATTAGCCGCCCCTTTTGGCCCAAATCTTGGCGAAATCATTTTGCTGGTTCCGGACGGAGGTGATTTCTTCGGGAGAGAGCCATTTGTTAAGGTCTACTTTATCTGCGGGGTACTTCGCCCTCTGGAAATCCGCCTCCGAGCCATAAGGTATGGTTGCGTCTATACCGAGGCCGCCCATGTAGGTACTTCCTGCTATTTCCTTACCGGTTAATCCGACACGTTCGATGGGAAGCATGGGCGAACCGCGTCCTTCCACGGTACCCCTCATTAAACCTTTATCATAATTAACCCTGGTACTGATAGCCCACAAAACATCGTCGGCGCTATAAATATCGATATCTTCATCGACGACAATTACCATGTACAATCCCTGGGTCACTCCAAACGCCGCGGTAATGAGGTTGCGCTGGTATAACTCATCTCCCTGCCTCCTTTTCTTAATCTGGAAAACCACGCCGGCCCTCGGTGTTATGGCATGGAGGATGTTGACATCCACAACGAAGCCGGGGATAAGGCGGTTGGCCATCTCGAAAAAGCAGGCTTCTCTAAACAATGCGCAAAGGTCGTCACCCTCGTAGGAATGGGCCAGGGGAGTAAAAAATATCGGCCTGTCTTTCCTGTGGGTGATGGCGGTTGCCTGGAATTTAAATCCCTTGATAGCCCGCCCCATGTAGCCCGGCCATTCGGGGAAAAACGGCGCAACGGCATATTTATCCAGTTTCTCGGCTTCGTCGGTTTCCCAGACTCTTTGAGAGGTATCGAAGTAGCCCTCGATAACCCATTCTGCTTCGGCGATGGAATAAGCGTCGACAGTTTTCGCCTTAACGATATCTACCGGAAAGCCCTGGAGTCCACCGGCGATCCCGACTTTATCGGTGCCTTTTGGTATTATCAACGGCATTACGGTCCCCCCGGCAATCGTCATTACCGCCGGCGGAGTGCCGATATTAACAGTAGCGGGTACTTTTTCTCCCCTGTGCTCCATGAGAGCTTCTCCGAGATGTGTGCCGTAAAAGGCATGGACTCCCGACCAGTTCTTTCCGCGAAAACTCATCCTGTTGAAGGAAAGGTGGGAGCCTCCGTAAAAATATTTCCCGCTGAGAAAAGTATTCCCCCCGCCAAGCATCCTCCCCCCGTCGTACTCGGTATGCTTGATTAAAGGTAATGTTGCGGGCACATCGATATTATCTTTGATTATTACTTCCTGGCAGGGGGCCGCTTCCACCACCCGCGGCGGGATGGGATTTTTCATGGCCTCGAGGATTTTGAATTTAAATTTTTTATGGTCATCTAAACCGAAAAGCCGGGCTACCCGTTCCCTGCGGGCGAAGATGTTGGCAATATCGCGGACTCCCGGAAATCCCTCGATGTTATTAAAGAGGAGAGCAGGGCCGTTTTCCAGGGCCATCTGGAGACCGGAAATTTCATATATGGGGCTGACAGGCTTTTGAATTTCGAGGATTTCATTATTTTTTTTGAAAAACTCGATGGTATTCCTGAGGCTTATAAGCTCTTTGTGGACCATTTGACTACCTCCTGCTTCTGGAATTAAGGTTTATGGTTTTCCCGGGAAGGGTAAAGTCCGGCGTTTTATTAACCCGGTAACTATGGTCATATAATCCTGCTGATTGTAACACGATTATCTTGCCAAAGATTTCCAGCCCGATTCGTGTTCGCCGTTTTGGTTTTAAACGGGACTATATTTTCCAATATCGAGGAAGGCTTGTCAATTAAAGGGGGATTTGAAAGCCTTCAGCGAAATGCCACAAAATCCCCCTTAATCCCCCTTTTATAAAGGGGAAAATAGAACCTATCAGGGTACAAATCAAGCCTCTCCCTTTCGTAAAGGGAGATTGAGAGGGATTTGAAAGCGCTTTTATAAGTTTCGCGGGAATCCAGGAACGACGGGTCAATTCGAGAACTCTCCTGGATTCCGGCTCGGAGGCCGGAATGGCAGTTTATAGACGGCTATTTTCGGGGGAGCCTCGAGGAAAAAGGTTATGCCCAATCTTCGACAAAACAATCCGTATAATTTGATTGACATGCCGGTGAATAAACGGCTATATTATGAGCCAGCAAAGCAGCGGAAGGCATGGGATACCGGTTCCATTGCAACGATTTCCGGTCTCAAAAGTAAAATAAAAAAGGGGGATGGCGCCAATGGTTTCAAACAAAACGGGTTCTTATGAAGGCATGCTGGCCGAAACGGTCAGGTTTTACGGCGATAAGGGCGATCTGGTTTCGGGTTATCTGTCCAGGCCCCTGGGTAACGGCCCGTACCCGGGTGTGGTGGTAGTCCATGAGGTATTTGGCCTCGTGGAACACACGAGGGAGGTAGTCCGCAAGTTCGCCCAGCACGGGTATATTGCCCTTGCTCCCGACCTCTATTATCGTGAAATGCCTGGCGGCCCGAATGATGACGTTCTCGATGGAATTCGCAAGTCGGGGGGAATACCCGATGCCAGAGTACTTCAAGACTTAGAAGGTGTCGTCAGGACCATACAGTCGGTTGCAACCTGGAGTGGGAAAATCGGGAGTATCGGTTATTGTTCTGGCGGGCGGATTTCCCTGATGTTCGCCTGTAATACCGACAGCCTGTCTGCTGCGGTTGACTGTTACGGGGGACGTGTGGTTACAGATGAACTTACAGAGAATCAACCAAAACCTGTTGTTGATATGGTAGCTAATCTCAGTTGTCCGCTCCTGGGGCTGTTCGGAGAATCGGACCAGAACCCCTCACCCGAACATGTGGCCCGGTTAAGGCAGGAACTCGAGAAGCACCACAAGGATTTTGAGTTACAATCTTATCCCCCGGACACCGGCCACGGGTTCTTTGGCGTATATAAACCGGGATACCGGCAGCCCGCTGCGGTGGATGGATGGCAGAGAATATTCGATTTCTTCGGGAAAAATCTGCATTGATCAGGGGGAAAATCCAGTTTTGAAACGTTGGGGGATGCCTGACGCGGCTTTAGCTGGAGAAAATTCCGTTCCCGTTGCCGGGAAAATATTTTAGGGTTAAAAGAAGGTTGTTTTTTAAGGGGTCCAGGGAGGTATACCGACGCACACAGCCGCTTCCCATTCCATTTCCGACATTTCTAACTCGGGCAGGGAATCAAATTCTTCCGGGGAAATGTCGAGCCATATGCCATGGGCTCCGGGTTTTACGATGACCGACAGCCTTTTATCGGGGATTCCGTTACATTCATGGTCGAAATTGAAATTAACTATGAATGGTTTGCCCGTATCCGCCGGTATTTGGTTCGCTGCCAGGTTTTGCCTCCGTCCGGCCTTGATGCTGCTCTCGTTGAGCCTCAGGAAATCCTTGTAATCAATAACTTTCATTCGTATTGTCATGAACGGATTTTACCATATTCCGGCAAATAGTCTATCGTTTTATAAATGACGTGATAATCTTTGTCATTCCGGGCTTGACCCGGAATCCAGTCTGTTGCTCTGGATTCCTGCTTTCGCGGGAATGACACCAGTGGTGCTGCAAATTGTAAAGAGATATTAGAGACACTACACTGGTTGGACGTCGGGGTTTCATCAAGGAAATGAAATAACAAATAAAGGGAGTCTGAAGTATGGATTTACGTCAGTTTATAAATGACCTTGAAAAGATTAACGAGGTGCAGGTCGTAGATGGGGCTGACTGGGACCTGGAAATAGGCGCCATTACCGAACTTTCTAACGAACGGAAGGGCCGGGCGCTGCTATTCGACAAAATAAAAGGTTACCCCGAAGGTTTCAGAATAATCGTAAACCTCGTTTCAACCCCGAAACGGCTGGCCGCGGCCATGGGCTATCCCGCCGATGTGCACAGTATCGAACTTGTCCGTTTATTAAAAGACACGTTTAAGAATCTTGAACCCGTTGAACCGGTTTACGTCGCCAAAGGTCCGGTGCAGGAAAATATTTTGAGGGATGAGCAGGTCGACCTGTTGAAATTCCCGTCTCCCAAGTGGCATGAACTGGACGGCGGGCGGTACCTGGGGACGGGAAGCATGGTAGTCATGAAAGACCCCAAAGACAACTGGGTAAATGTCGGAACCTACCGGACCCAGCTCCATGACAGGGATACTCTTGGTCTGGATATCGTCCGCGGCAATCACGGCGACCTTATCAGGCAGGCATACTGGGCCATGGGTAAACCCTGCCCCGTCGCCGTGGTTTTCGGGGCGCACCCCAAGGTGTGGATACCTGCTTTCATGGGATTACCCTGGGGGGTTGAGGAGTTCCGGATTAGCGGCGGCCTGCTGGGTAAACCCCTGGAGTTAATAAAGTGTGAATACACGGGGCTGCCCGTCCCTGCCCACTCGGAGATTGCCGTCGAGGGCGAATGCCTTCCGCCCGAGGTGGAGACGCGGGAAGAAGGACCTTTCGGGGAGTGGCCGGGTTATTACGGATCCGGCGCCCACATGGAGGCGGTAATAAAAGTAAAAACTATTATGTATCGCAATGCCCCCATTATCCTCGGCTCTCCACCTTTGAGACCTCCCTCAAGTTCCAGCGGCAGCCATGTCATGCGGGCGGCGAATATCTGGCATGAACTGGAAAAACTGGGGATTCCCGGAATAAAAGGGGTCTGGAACATGAGGTCGGGCGGCTCAAAACTCCTCAACGTGATTTCCATCGAACAAAAGTATGCGGGCCACGCCAAGCAGGTTGCCCTGGCATCTATGTCCGGCAGCGAGGGGGGCAGTCACGGTAAGTTTACCATCGTGGTGGATGACGACATAGACCCCAGCAATGACGAGGAAGTCCTGTGGGCTATGGCTACCCGGTGCGACCCTGACACTTCCATCGAGATAATACACAACTGCTGGAGCAGTTCCCTGGAGCCTACTCTTACCCGTGAAAAAAAATTAAAGGGCGATATTACCAGCGCCAGGGTAATCATCCTGGCTACCCGGCCGTATCACTGGAAAAAGGATTTTCCCGTGGTCAACCGGGCCAGTAACAGCCTCAGGGAGAAGACCTTGAAAAAGTGGGCGGACGTATTGTCATAATGCCTGGTCGGGGTTTTTCCAATAATATAATCAGCAATGATGTTCCAAAAAATAAGGAGGTAAAGGCATGAGTTCGTTATTGAAGGATAAAGCAGCCCTTATTACCGGGTCGGGTTCGGGAATCGGCAGGGCTGCGGCGCTGCTCTTTGCCTCACATGGTGCAAAAGTAATCGTAAACGACAGGGTCAGGGATGCGGGAGAAGAAACCGCAGGTATGATAATAAAAAACGGCGGGCAGGCCCGGTTTGTGTTTGGCGATGTTTCTGTTTCCAGCAATGCCCTGTCGGTTGTTGAACAGGCCGCAGCCGCCTTTGGCAGGATAGACGTGCTTTTCAACGTTGCCGGTGGGATGCTGGGGGTTACCGGCAGCATCACCGATACCTCCGAAGAGAAGTGGGACATGGTTGTCACCGGGAACCTCAAGGCCACGTTTTTAATGTGCAAAAACACGGTACCCCTGATGATAAAGAACGGGGGAGGCTCTATTATCAACATGGGCAGCCAGGTGGGCATCATAGCCAACCCGACCATGGCGGCTTATTGCGCTGTTAAGGCTGCCATAATCCAGTTAACCAAACAGATGGCGCTGGACTATGGAAAATATAATATCCGGGTCAACTCCATCTGCCCGGGCCCCATACTCGCCGGGTCTCTGGAACGGCGGATCCGTTCCCTCGATGACTACGAAGGAGCGGTCGCCGGCTTCAAAGCGGGCACCGTGCTGGGACGACTGGGCACTCCGGAAGACGTAGCCAATGCGGCCCTCTATCTGGCATCGGACGAATCGTCCTTTGCCACGGGAACGGCTCTTGTCCTCGACGGCGGCTACGACCCCCGGCTGGGGGGATAACCCTCAATCGGGGGTTGTCATCGTACCTTTGACGAATATTACGGTTATCTGAAATCCAATGCGGTTGCCTTTTATGACGGTAAATAACCAATCAAGATTGACATGGCATATTTACGCTGATATAGTTGTTTTGAATATGGAATGCATATAAGACAATTCAGCCATAATGATTGAGAGAAGGATTTCTTAAATGGTTGAGCCAGTAAAGCAATACAGGTTACCGGTTGTAATGATTCAGCCAGGCGAGGAGACTGAAGACATGTACATGGCGGAGGTGCCCATACTGCCAGGTTGCCGCGCCTGGGGTAATACACCGGCTGAAGCCCTGGAGAATATACAGAGTGTAGCTGGTGAATTTATCCTTTCCTACCGGAAGCATGGCGATCCTTTGCCTAAAGCTGTCCAGGAATCCGCATATGAACTGGTTGGTCCGAAAGTTACAACCGAGGTTACCATCTATCTTTGAACTACTCCCAGCTTACCGGCAGACTAAAAAAATTAGTCTGCGCTTTTGACCGGCGGGCAAAAGGTGATCATGAAATCTGGATACACAGCAAAACACGAGTTAGAACTACCATTCCCAACTGGGGAAGTAAGGATTTAAAGCCTGGAACGGTTTCAAAAATCTTAAGGGATTTGGGCATACGAAAAGAAGATTTTGATAAGGCTTAAAGTACTGACTTCCGCTGCTTTTTGCCTTACATGGGGCAAAAGTAATCGTAAACGATAGGGTCAGGGAGGCGGGGGAAGAAACCGCGAGTATGATAATAAAAAATGGCGGCTACGACCCCCGGCTGGCTCCTTATGAATCAGTATGGGTTACAAACCGGCTCTACCTGTGCGTGAGGCTGTTAGGCCTCTACTTGTATCTTGCGGCACTCCGCCGTGCCCCGATTTATCGGTCCGAGACGGACTCTCACAGAGTGGAGGACTCACGGAACGGAAAACGGAGCGGAGCATAGGCGTCCCTGCCTGTGCGCGAGCCTGTGAGCCTTTTTGAATATGGTAGAACAGGCGTCTCCCACCTTCCCCGGAAGGGCCCCCCGGAGCCACAAACTGTCGCTCTTTACCCCTACATTGTCACCCTTAGCGCCAAACTGTCACCCTGAGCCTGTCGAAGGGTCTATAAGATATAACGAAGATGACATTATATTTATAGAGATTCCAACTGCATCCGTAACAGATTCCTCGTCCCGATATATCGGGACTCGCGGCCGAAGGCTCTCGGAACGGAGAACGGAGACTGCGCTCGGAATGACAGTGGGTAGGATGTTAAAGCGAAGCGTAGCTCACTACTTTCTTTTGGGAATGATGGGGGGTTATCTACACGCGGTACCATTATGAAGTCTGCTCCTGTTGTTTTTATAACGGTAAATATCGCGCATCATTCCCCTTGACAGATTCCCTTTGAATGTTCATACTTTGGTATGAATACATTACGAGGTATTGATATGAGCAAGGTCGCCAAAGTTGCCATCAGCCTGCCGGAGAATATTCTGGAGGTCATCGAAAAGGAGAGAAAAGCCAAAGGTGAGAGCCGCAGCCAGTTCTTTCGACGGGCGGTAGAAGCGCTTCTGCGTCAACAGCGCGAACATGAGGCAGCAGAACAATATGTGCGTGGCTACAAACTGACACCGGAAACTGACGATGAGATTCAGGCTGCCCACCGGGCAGCAGTTGCTGTCCTGGCAGAGGAACCCTGGGAGTGAAAAGGGGTGAGGTTTGGTGGGCCGAATTAGAGCCGGCTGCCGGCCGCCGCCCGGTGCTCCTTCTGTCCCGTGACGAGGCTTATGCTATTCGGGCGCTGGTTATTGTGGCCCCTGTGACGACACGAATCCGCAGTATCCCGTCGGAGGTCTCGCTGGGTCCGGAGGATGGTTTGCCCAGACCCTGTGTTGCCAATTTGGACGTTATTACCACCATTGCCAGAGCAAGTCTGCGTGAGCGTTTGACCCGTCTGCGTGCCGCAAAGCTGCGGGCGGTGGAAGAAGCACTTCATTTCACTCTCGGTTTGGAAGGGTAATCGCTATGGGTAAGTCTGGGAGTTACGACGGAGGTAACAATTTATCTTTGACCTACTCCCGGCTTACCGGGAGGCTTAAAAAAATTAGGCTGCGCCGTTGACGGATTCAAAGCGGGCACGTTGCTGGGACGCCTGGGCACGCCGGAAGACGTGGCCCACGCGGCTCTATACCTGGCATCGGAGGATTCGTCCTTTGCCACGGGAACGGCCCTGGTCCTGGATGGTGGTTATGACCCGCGGCTGGGAGGGTAGCACTTAATGAGGGTCGCCAAAAGCTAAAACAGTGTTTCGTGCCCATGTCTATGTCGACTTCAAATAACTCATTTTAGCCCCATATTTGGAGATTCGCTAGCGCCAATTCAGACGATAAAGAGAGGTTAATCTTTGATGCCGTCCTTTGGCTTCTACAAACCGAGAGCAGGCTTGTTTAAGGCAATCAAAGTACTTGGCGGGCATCAAGGTATGCCCTTGCCGGTGTTCATAGCGTTAGCTTGACCATTTCATGAACTAAAATTGACTGGCTATCTTTGGCAGGGGTACAATCTTGGTTACCTGCAATATCTCAAATCAAGGAGTCAAATATGTCTGATACTTCAAGATTGGAACAATATTTGAGGGAATTAGCCGAACTGACGAAAGACCCCATCCATAAACAATTGATTGCTGCATATACAGGTGATAATCCAACTAAATCTATGGAAATAGAACTTGGTCGGATTTTGAATATGGTGGTGAAGCATGAAGATTAACAGTCTTTCAATACGAGGTTTTCGGGGTTTCAATCAAGAGCAGACAATTGAATTTAATCCTACACTCACTATCATTTACGCCCCGAATAGTTACGGAAAGACAAGTATAACCGAATCTGTCGAGTGGCTACTATACGGTAGAACATCCAAGGTTGATAGAGGAGAATCTAAAGACGAATACAAGGGTTCTTATCGCAATTGCCATCTTGATAGTTCTATGAGTGCATGGGTAAAAGCACGCTTTTCGTCCCAAGCTAAGCAGATTGAATTTGAAGCGGAGTTGGTCGGCGAGGATGGATTTAATAGGTGTGTTGATGGC
>JAUYHV010000278.1 GCA_030689845.1 Dehalococcoidia bacterium | reverse complement strand
AAGATATTTTATAGAATTCTGGATTCCGACTTTCGTCGGAATGGAAACTTTGGTTCGTCGGAATGGAAACTGTGCGAGTACCCGGGTATACCCCCATGCGCCCTTGGGCGGGTAGGTCTTATAATGTATATTGGACAGAGTAAGGATGAGTTTACCCACTTGAAATGAAAAAGAGCCAAAAAAAGTCGCCACCAGGGCGGTGATGTTTATCTGGACCTTGACCTGTCCGGGGAAGATATGTGATAACATTTCTTAATCTATTGCGTACTCTGGCACATCTAAAAGGTGCCGCTAAAAAATGCGCATATTTATGAAAATTGGCTCAAGGGAACTATTTTACTCATCGGGGCGTATTATTAGTATACGGACCTGAGCAAAGCGAGAAACGGGGCGCCCATGAACGATTCCGAGGCTGTATCGGAGTGCCAGGCTGGTAATCGTGAAGCCTTCAGACACCTCGTCGAAAATTATAAAGACATTCTTTTCGGCACAGCCATACTGATGACCGGTAACAATGCTATTGCAGAGGACATGGTTCAGGAAGCATTCATTTCAGCCTGGAAAGGAATAAACAGGTTTCAAAATGGTAGGCCGGTAAAACCCTGGCTGGTAAAAATTTTAGTAAATAAAGTATTGAGCAACCGCAGGCGTGGAGAACCGTATAAAATATCCCTTGACGATAATATTGGCGGTAATCAATCCGGTCCGGGTTTAGCTGAAGAGTTTGAAGTCAAGGATGAAGTGGGTCGAGCCCTGGACAAATTATCGGAAGAACACAGGCAGGTTGTTATTTTAAGATATTTCTCGGAACTTTCGTTAGAGGAAATTTCTGCGGCAATGGGATGCAGGCAGGGTACAGTTAAGTCGAGATTGCACCGTGCCCAGGGGATTCTGCGGGAATTGCTGATAGAGGGTAATCAGTGAGGGGAGTAAATTAGTGAAAGATAACATTTACACAGCAAATGTTGAAAAAAAGCTGACGGAACACTTCGCAGCGGAGAAAAACAAACTAAAAGCCCCTTCGGACATGTGGTCGAGAATTAAGCCGAACCTGAGTGGGAATGAGGAGAAATGGTATCATCATTTCTTTTCAAGAATTTCCAAGTTTATTGTTCAAAGGCGTATGTTTGTCACTTTGGCGGGGTCTTTGGCCATTATTGTCGTGGCTATTACCGGACTGTGGATCGCAAACGAATGGGGGATGGGAATTCCGTTACGGGAAAACCAGGCAGGTGAAGTTAGGCCTGAGCAATTCGCAACCAGCGGAGTTGTCGAAGGAAATACTCCGATGGCAGCGGTGAAAACCTTACCTGACAGCGACACTTCAGGCGCTGCGGGAAAGCTGGTCCCGGTGCCTCCTCTGCCTCCTAATTTCACTCCAACTCCACCTCTAAGTGCCGTAGCTCCATATGCAGGTACACCTGGAATAGCGGAATCATCAGCGGAACTCGGCATTCTTGATAAGGCAGAGAGGCAAATAATATCTACCGCAAATGTTACGATTGAGGTTGAAACCGTGATACAGGCGGTGGAGCAGATACAGGCCGCCGTTGAAAATGTCGGGGGTTACGTTGAGGAAATGAACCGCTCGGGAGAGGCAGGGTCCGGACGCGCCGGCATTACTGCAAGAGTGCCGCAAAACCGGTTTACCGGATTTTTAACAAGTATGGAATCTCTGGGGAAAATTGTGAATCAGAGCGTTAAAACAGATGATGTAACGGAACAGTTCATCGATCTGGAAGCACGGTTAAATAACCTGAAGCTGGAAGAAGAACACCTGAACTCCTTGTTGGGGACAACAGGCACGTTAAGCGAGACCCTGGCTGTCGAAAAAGAATTAACAAGGGTAAGAGCAGATGTCGAGGGGACCCAGGGACGGCTAAAATATTTAAACCGTCGGATTGAACTGGCCACGATTGTTATAAACGTATTCTCTCCTGGGGATTGAGAGCGGTTGAATAATAAAAATAATTAAACATTGGGGATGCTGAGCCCGGAAAAGGATGTCGCCGATTTTGGTTATCGCTGCCCATGAAACAAACAAGTAGCATGGAGCAGTGCTATTTTTTAAAATCCTGTTTAATTGAAAGGCCGTTTGGTTTGTGATATATTGAAAACAATATCTTCCTGCGACCTGTAAATGAACTCAAAATTCTTTTAAAGATGTTAACTTTTGAATTCCACAGGAGGGATCGCATAGTGGTCTAGTGCGGCCGCCTGCTAAGCGGTTACCCTGAGTAATCGGGGTCATGGGTTCGAATCCCATTCCCTCCGCCATGTAAAAGACTTTGTACGCTATCAGGTCCCGGTTATTCGAGAAAGTTTTATATATACTTCAAAATTGGCATAAATTTGGAAGGAGATGAAAATAAGATGGATGTTGGCCCGGATGTGGGTTTTTCCTGAAGAGCCTTTTTAAATTTGTTGATTAATTACCTTTAATATGAATAGTCTTAATAAGCCAGTCTCCTATCACATATGGACCGTTGGGTGCCAGATGAATAAAGCGGATTCAGGGAAAGTGGAGTCCGTTTTCTCAAAGTGGGGGCTGCAACCTGTTTCCGACCCGGGGTCAGCCGATGTAATTGTCCTGAACAGTTGTGTAGTTCGCAAGAAAGCTGAAAACAGGGTATTGAGTAAACTTGGCGATTTGAGAGCTTTGAAAAAGAAAAATCCCGGGGTTGCCATCCTTTTAACCGGATGCTTGGTTGACTCACAGGTCGGTGAACTCCGGCATCAATTTCCCCACGTCGACCTGTTTTTCGGGCCCGGACGGATATCAGATTTAATGGATTGGTCCCGAACGAACGGGTTATTTGGTGGTACCGGGTCTTCAGGTGAGGCACCCTCCGAATCTTCTACCTCAGCCTATGTAAATGTTATAGAGGGTTGTGATAATTTTTGTTCTTATTGTATTGTGCCATACCGGCGGGGAAGAGAGAAAAGCCGCCCCAAAGAGGATATTTTGTGTGAAGTTACCGAACTGGCGAGAAGGGGTGTCAGGGAAATAACACTGTTGGGACAGAACATCGATTCTTACGGGCACGATTTACCACAAACCACGGACCTTGCTGATCTCCTCCGCGAGGTTAACGGGGCAGATGGCCTTGATAGAATACGTTTTCTTACTTCCCATCCCAAGGATATGAAGCTAAAATTGATTAACGCAATCTCTTGCCTGGACAAGGTTTGTGAACACATCAATCTGCCGGTACAATCCGGCAGCGATGAAATATTGCGCTCGATGCGGCGGGGTTATTCAGCATCTCAATATCTCGAGCTTATTGGGCTGATAAGGAAAAGCATTTCCGGCGTAGCGTTGAGCACCGATGTTATCGTGGGATATCCCGGAGAGACGGAAAAGCAGTTTCTTGAGACTTTTAACCTGTTGGAGCAGGTCCGATTCGATACTGTGCACGTTGCGGCCTATTCACACAGGCCCGGAACATGGGCAGCGGTTAATTTGAAAGACGAAGTTCCGCTGGAAGTTAAAAAGGAACGGTTAAACAGAATCGAAGACTTTCAGAAAAACGTTTCCCTTGAAATAAACAGGAAACTCGAGGGGGAGGTGCTGCAAGTTCTTGTTGAACGGAAAGCAGGGGAGAAGTGGATGGGACGTACAAGGACCGACAAACTGGTATTTTTCCAGTCTGCAACAGGTAATTTTAGTGGAAACATTGTTTCAGTGAAAATAAACCGGGCAGGCCCATGGTCCTTGACCGGTGAGTTGGCGGAGGAAGACTGCATTGCGGCAGCATAGCCCAGGGGTAATTGAGCGGCCTGAAAAAGAGCTTTTGGAACTCAGACAGAGAGTACAGGAGTTAAAAAGAAAGCTCAACGCCGTGGTAGTAGCCCATAATTATCAGCGTATCG
This sequence comes from Dehalococcoidia bacterium, assembly GCA_030689845.1. Lineage (GTDB taxonomy): Bacteria > Chloroflexota > Dehalococcoidia > JACQUA01 > JACQUA01 > JAUYHV01. Next base: position 3,400 of record JAUYHV010000278.1, on the reverse strand, counting down.
AAGTGCAGGATGTGGCCGATTTCGTAGGAGACTCTCTCGAACTTTCCCGTAAAGCTACGGAAGTGGATGCCGACGTAATTGTTTTTTGTGGAGTGGACTTTATGGCTGAAAGCGCCGCAATCCTGAATCCTTTGAAAACAGTCCTACTCGCTGAGAGTTCAGCCTGTTGCCCCATGGCGGAAATGATTGATGCCGACGATTTAAAGGAATGGAAAGGGCGGTACCCGGATGCAGCCGTTGTTTGCTATGTGAACACTTCAGCCGCTGTTAAAGCTGGAAGTGATATATGCTGCACATCAGCCAATGCTGTAAAAATAGTGGAATCCGTCAAAAACAAGGAAATTCTCTTTGTGCCTGATAAAAATTTAGGCAGCTATGTTTCCAGGTATACCAGTAAAAAAATGATTCTTTATCCCGGGTACTGTATCGTCCATCACCGGTTGAATGCGAAACAGGTACTGCAAGCCAGGGAGCTTTTTCCCGGGGCAACGGTGCTGGTGCATCCGGAATGTCGGCCTGAAGTTATAGACCAGGCAGACGCTGCTTTGAGCACATCCCAGATGATACAATATGCCAGGGAAAAACCCGGGAAAATATTTCTTATAGGCACAGAGGAAGGCTTGTTATACCGTCTCCGGCAGGAAAACCCGGGTAAAACGTTTGTCCTGATTTCCAACGCCCTTATATGTCCGAATATGAAACGCACAACCCTGGAGACAGTGGTCAGGACTATGGAAGAGCGCCGGAATATAATTACGATTCCCGAGGAAGTCCGTTTAAAAGCCAAGCGCGCCCTGGACGGAATGCTGGCGATAAGATAGGGATCATTTCATGTCCGGAAAAAACTTTTACGATTATATTATTGTAGGCAGCGGGATAGCCGGTTTATTCACCGCGCTGCTGGCCAAAGACGCCGGCAATGTCCTGGTAATAACTAAAAGCGACCTCAACGAATGCAATACCAGGTATGCCCAGGGAGGTATTGCTGCACCTATCGGGAGACATGATTCCCCGGAACTGCATTTCCAGGATACCATTGCGGCTGGCGGCGGATTGAGTAACCCTGAAGCTGTCCGCATTCTGGTAAACGAAGCCACGGAGAGCGTCGCCCAGTTGATCCAGTTAGGTGTTCCCTTCGACACTCTCGATGGTGAAATAGCCTTGACCAAGGAAGCCGCTCACACAGTCCCCCGCATCTTGCACGCCGGGGGTGATGCTACAGGTGCGCATATCGAAACAACGCTCAGCCGGCAGGTGAGGCTTTCCCGCACAAAAATACTGGAATACTGCCTGGCAACGAAAATAATACTGAACGACGGGAATGTTTCCGGGCTCGAGGTGCTGGATACCCGCACGGGTTCCGTGGAAGAATTCGAATGCCGGTTTCTAATCCTGGCTACCGGGGGTGCTGGCAGGTTATATAAATACACGACCAACTCTGAAGTTGCAACGGGGGATGGAGTTGTCCTGGCTTATCATGCTGGAGCCGAGGTTGTCGACATGGAGTTTTTCCAGTTTCATCCAACGGCGTTGCGTTTACCCGGTGTCCTTCCTTTCCTGATTTCCGAAGCCGTTAGGGGTGAAGGGGGCATACTTAAAAACGTCGAGGGCAGTCAATTTATGACGGATTATCACCCTGAGGCGGAGCTTGCTCCCAGGGATATCGTTGCCAGGAGTATAGTTGCTGAGATGAAAAAAACTGGAAGCGACAGGGTATTTCTCGACGTAACCTGTTTGTCCCCTCAATTGATAACGACGCGTTTCCCGAATATTTATAGTTTTTGTCTGCAACACGGTCTGGACATTACCAAGGGACTGATTCCCGTGGCGCCGGCTGCCCATTATATGATGGGTGGAGTAAAGACCAATAACTGGGGAGAAACCAGTGTGCCCGGCCTGTTTGCCGCGGGAGAAACGGCCTGCACCGGTGTCCATGGCGCTAACCGCCTGGCCAGCAATTCACTTCTTGAGACCACCGTATTCGCCCGCAGAATCGTCCAAAAAACCCGGGAGTTGAAACATTCGAATAACTCCGAAACACTGCCAACCAGTAATAACATCGTGTCATTACCTTTACGCGAAAAAGCCGCTTCAAACTCATCTCCCAGCATTTCCGGTTTACAATCCCTGATGTGGAACAACGTTGGTATCTTGAGATCTGCCCAATCGATGGAGGAAGCGGCAATAACCTTAACCGCCTGGGAAAAATTACTTAAAGGGATAAAATCGGACAGGTCTTCTTACGACTTGTATAACCTGGTAATTACCGGGCGAATAATGGCGGAGGCGGCACTGAGAAGACAAGAGAGCCGGGGGGCACATTTCCGGAATGATTACCCCGAGTCCAGTCAGGCGTGGGAGAGGCATATCGTTTTCAGGAAGGACTTTTGAAATTGAGTAAGTTTTTGTCCGGTTTAATATTCGATGCCATTATCGCGAATGCCATACAGGAAGACCTGGGATGGGGTGATATCACCACCGAAATATTAGTTCCCGGTGATTTAAACGGTGAAGGTTCTTTCCTGGTCAAAGGTACCGGTGTTTTAGCGGGTATGGAGGTTGCAGAGGCTGTTTTTAAACTGGTGGATCCGACCCTGGTGTTTAATGTTTTGCTGCCGGACGGCTCAAAAGTAGCAAAAGGCGATATAGCAGGAACCGTATCCGGCTGCGTCTCCGGGATTTTAAAGGCGGAGCGTACCGCCCTTAATTTTTTACAGAGACTCAGCGGCACAGCTACCATGACGGCCAGGTTTGTCGAGACTTTGTCAGGTTTAAAAACGAGGGTCACGGAGACCCGGAAAACTACCCCCGGACTCAGGTACCTGGAAAAATATGCCGTCAGGGTTGGAGGAGGATATAACCACAGGCACCACCTGGGTGATGGTGTTCTTATTAAAGATAATCATCTTGTCGCTTTGGAAAGGTCCGGGATGTCACTGGAGGGGGTAATAAAAAAAGCCCGCTCTGCAGCGCCTCATACTTTAAGAATAGAAGTAGAGGTAACATCCGTTGAAGATGCGATGGTCGCGGCGGAAGCCGGTGCCGAGGTAATCCTTCTTGATAATATGAGTCTGGAAGAAATGAAGCGGGCTGTCATTGCCATAAACGGCAGGGCGATAGTCGAAGCATCGGGTGGTATAAATCTTGATAACGCCCGCAAGATTGCAGAAACCGGTGTTGACATTATGTCCGTGGGGGCATTGACCCACTCCGCACCGTCCCTCGATATCAGCCTCGAACTGGAATATAAATGAATCTCTTTTTAGACGGGCAATTATGGATAGTGTAGTGTCTCTAATATCTCTTTACAATTTGCAGTACCATTGGTGTCATTCCCGCGAAAGCGGGAATCCAGAGCCACAGACTGGATTCCGGGTCAAGCCCGGAATGACAAAGATTG
>JAUYHV010000273.1 GCA_030689845.1 Dehalococcoidia bacterium | reverse complement strand
GAAATTCTAACACATTTTCCCAGTTGGAAAAAAAGAGAGGTGTTAAGAGCTTCCCGCGAAACGCCATAAAATCCCCCTTGATCCCCCTTTATTAAAGGCGGATCAAGGGGGATTTGTAAGCACTTTTATAAGTTTCACGGGAGCCTCTGTTAATCCCATGGCTATTGGGTAGTGGTTATCTACACTCGTTTCGCGGGAAACCTGGATTGTGCTAAAATACAACCTGAGAAGTACCAGGTAGCGTATCATGCCCGTTTATGAATATATTTGCAGCAACTGTCACCGCAGATTCAGTGTTCTTGTTCGCAGCCAGGGAAGTAACGAGACTCAGTCTTGTCCTTACTGCAAGAGCAATAAATCGTCGAAGGCGTTCTCAACTTTCTCGGTTAGAAGTAAATCTGACAGGGACGTTTATGAGGGCATTCTCGACGACCAGCAACTGGTTAGGGGTATGCTCTCCGAGGACCCCAGGTCTCTTGCTGAATGGAACAACAGGATGAGCCAGGGTATGGATGAGGAGGTAGCCCCCGAGCACCAGGAAATGGTGGAGAGGATGGAAAAAGGTGAGATGCCTTCGGAGCTTGTCAGGAATTTGAAACAAGAAGGGGACGGAGCAGGAGATGGGGGTGCAGGTGAGGATTAATACAGGTACAGTTGCGTGTTTCCAGCGGGTTAATTAACGGAAGAGCGCGGGGGTTATCTATGAAAATAAAAAAAAGGGAAATGATGAGTTCTCCTGAGTGGCGTATCATGGATGCAAGTTTGAACAGGGCCAGCGAAGGACTTCGCCTCCTGGAGGACCTGGTGCGTTTCACCTTTAACGATAGTTCTTTATCCGGACGCCTCAAAGGTTTGCGCCATTACCTGGCCGGGGCAGCGATTCCATGGCAAAAGGAACTCCTCACATCAAGGGATTCGCCCGGGGATATCGGGCGGGATGCGGATTTTGATCCGGACCCCTCAAGGGAAGACTTGATATCCATCATTCGTTCCAACGCAAAGCGGGTCCAGGAGTCGCTGCGTACCATGGAGGAGTTGGCCAAGTTGCCAGAACTTAATAAGGCCTTTGACTGGGCAAAATTAAAGGAAATGAGATATTCTCTATACGAGTTAGAGAAGGACATATTAACTCGTTTTCAAGAGAATAACTCTGGTTAAAAAAAAGATTGACCGGTACTCCTGGAAATATGATACAAAGAAAAGGCAATAATGGGAAAAAGGGAAAAGAGACCTGCCCCCGTGCCTCAACTCAGTGATATCGGCGCCAGAATAAGGCAAAAACTCGTCGCAAAAGACGCTGCCCGCGAGCAGGGGATACGCGCCTGCCGCGAGGTAATCCGTTACAGCGCAGAAGCCATACGGGCAATGCACCGTAAGGAATATGAAAAAGCCGGCAGCCTGCTTAATTCCGGCAAACTGAGGTTGGAGGAGGCAGGCCGGGCACTGGCTGATTATGGTGACCTGGCCAATTCGGGATTTATTCATGATGCACAAAAAGAGTATGCTGAAGGAAATATAACACTGGCGTTAATTACGGGAAAGCCCGTGCCGGGACCAGAAGCCGTTGGCGTAAGCTATGCCTCTTACCTTAACGGTATGGGTGAAGCCGTAGGGGAACTCAGGCGTTTTCTTCTCGATTCCATGAGGAACGGGGACCTTTCCCCATGTGAAAGAATATTGTCCGACATGGATGATATATATGACGAGTTGATAAAAATGGACTTTCCGGATGCCATAACTTATGGCCTGAGACGGACAACCGATGTTGTCCGGGGTATCCTGGAAAAAACCAGGGGTGACCTTACCCTGGCAATTATTCAAAGGGAAATCGGTAACAACAAGCTCCGACAGACTGATACAAAATAAAAAAAGCTTCATCTGTCAATTAACGGGAGAGAAACTCTACGTTCGGAAAATAATTAATGGATAACGGAGGAGTTATGATTAGAGGGAATTTTCACACGATTGGCAAAGCGGTCGTGCGAGGAGAGGCGGCCCTAAAAGCGTCGGGGTTGACCGAGTATACTGCGGACCACCATATACCCGGTCAACTGGTGGTGAAAGTGTTGAGAAGTCCGCATCCCCACGCCAGAATTCTTTCCATTGACACTGGCCGGGCTGAAGCTATGAATGGGGTCGCAGGCGTGGTAACTTCGAAGGACCTTCCAAAAATAAAAGTAGGACGGTGGATTTCTGACCGGGGAGTGTTTGCATGGGATATGGTTCGCCACATTGGAGAAGCGGTAGCGGCAGTTGCGGCCGTGGATGAAGAGACAGCGCTAAAAGCTTTGGACTTGATAAAGGTCGACTACGAGGTGCTCCCGGCAATATTTGATCCGATTAAAGCCATGGAACCCGGTTCTGTCATGGTACATGAAGAAATGGCGTCTTATTCCCCGGGAAAAAGGAACTGTCAGGGAAATATCTTGCAAAGGGACAGGATTACCATCGGGAATGCGGATTCAGCTTTTGCCGGGGCTGATGTGGTACATGAGGCAACTTACATAACTCCTTTAAATCATCCCGGCTATACCCAGATTCATCATTGTATAGCCAGATTTGATGCCACGGGCAAGGTTACCGTCTGGACCAGCACCAAAACACCGTTCGGAATACGGCAGCACCTTGCCCTGGTACTAGGCCTGCCGATGTCCCGTGTAATGGTTGTAGCGGGCATGTGCGGTGGAGATTTTGGCGGCAAGGGGAGCCTCATATTAGAAGGCATTTGCGCCTGTCTTGCCATGAAAACGGGAAAACCCGTAAGCCTGGCTTTTACCTGGGCTGAAGAGTTCTCTTCTACTTTCTTGCGGACAAAGGCTATCACTCACCTTAAAACAGGCGTTAGAAAGGACGGGACCATTGTTGCCATGCAGGGGCAGGTTATCCATGATTGCGGCGCTTACATGGATGCCGTCGGGTCTACCTTAGGACCGGACATGGCCTTCATCCAGGGGCCTTACCGTTGTCCTAATGTTGACCTCAGCGCCGTTCTGGTATACACAAATAATCCACCGACCGGCCACGTCCGCGGCCCGCGATGCCCCCAGGAGGTTTTTCCCATAGAATCCCACATAGATGAAATCGCCCACAAGCTGAACATCGACCCTATCGAGATGAGGATGCGCAATATTATGCAGGACGGAGACAAGTTGTGTTTCGGCGGAGTTTTGCGCAATGTGAGCGCGGGACAGATACTGGAGGCCACAAGGGACTACATGAAAAAGCAAAAACGGCATCCGGAACCGAACACCGGATGGGGTATCGCCCTGGGGCAATATAACCTTCATCCTTTGCCCGGGGGAATGCAGGCGACCAGCGGGTGCGTGAAAATTAATGATGACGGCACCCTTGTCCTTCTGTCAGGCACATCCGAACAGGGCGCCGGTATCGTAACCGTATTACAGCAGATAGTTGCCGAGGAATTCGGGGTTTCCATGGATCGGGTTACAGTAAGCAATGCGGACAGTGATGCCGCTCCCTGGGAAAGGGGGACCGGCGCAAGCCAAACTACAACCCGGGTTGGCGCTGCTGTACGCCTGGCAGCCCAGGACGCCCGCGACCAGTTGTTGGGGTTGGCCGCTTCAAAAATGGACGTCGACCCCAAAAATATGACGCTGTCCCAGGGGAAAGTGTATTTTAATAACATTGAAAGGGAACCTGTTTCCCTGAAGGAACTTGCTGCCGAAATGGTTTTGTCCCGGGGTGGACCGATCCTGGGTACAGGTCTAAACCTGCGCAAGGAGATGTTCAAGAAAATTGAGGAAGAAAAAGGAATCATCGACGGCCCGAGTTACGGCACCTCGGTCGTCAAAGTTTCCGTTGACCCGGATACAGGGGAGGTTAAGGTTTTAAAATGCTATTCGATCTGGGACGCTGGTTTCGCTATAAACCCCTCAAATGTTGAAGGACAGATAGAGGGAGGTGTGGTATGCGGGATTGGCTATGGCCTGACCGAGGACATCATAGTTAAAGACGGCAGAATCCTCAACAACAGCCTCGTGGATTATTGCCTGCCTGTTTCTACCGACGTTCCCAAAGTTGAGACTGAAATAATGGAGGTACCTTCGACGTGGGGCCCTTACGGGGCCAAAGGCCTGGCTGAGGGTGCCAACGGACCTGTAGCCGCAGCAGTTGCGAATGCGGTTTTTAATGCTTCAGGGGTACGGATCCGGGAACTTCCCCTGACTCGGGAAAGAATATTTATGGGTATGAAAGCAAAGAACCGTAAAGGTTAAGATACGAATAAACCGCTGTGCCATTTAGCCGGCTGCCCGTTAAACCCGTATTCGGGGCAGGTGGCAGCCCTTCCAGGGTTTTAATAGTATAATCCCCGGTAACTCCCTATTACTCGATATTACCTTGATACGCTTTAATAGCGTATAATCACATCGTTTAATATTTTATCCTCCGAAAAAGGAGTTTATAAAAGAAGTAGCTTTTCTTAAAGATGTAGTGGCGGTGAAGTCTGAATTAAAGGTGAAAAAATGCGCTTACAAGATAAAGTAATGGTAGTCACCGGCGGGGCCTCCGGCATAGGGCAGGCTACGGCGTTTCTTTGTGCCCGGGAGGGAGCGCAGGTGGTTATTTTGGATATAGATGAGGCCGGGGGCAGGGATACGGAACGCAGGATTATAGATGAAGGCGGACAGGGGATGTTTCTTCGCCATGACGTGACCCGGGAGGCGGATTGGCAGAATTTGGTGGACCTTGCCGATAAACGGTTCGGACGTATTGACATACTCTTTAATAATGCCGGCAGCAATCTGATGAAACCTGTCACCGAAGTGACGGAGCAGGAATGGGATACCCTGATGGCTCTTAACCTTAAGGGTGTATTTTTTGGAATCAAGCATGTTATCCCGTTGATGATTAAAGGGATGGCCGGTTCCATAATCAACACGGCGTCTACTTTTGGACTGATAGGCAACCCGAATATGCCGGTTTACTGTGCCTCCAAGGGTGGGATTATAGCTTTGACGAAACAGGTCGCTCTGGACTATGGAAAACATAACATCCGGGTTAATTGCATTTGTCCCGGTCCGACGCTGACCCCCCGGATAAAAAAATACATAGACCAGGGATTTACCAAGGCGGATTCAATGGTTTCACGCATTCCCATGGGACGGGCAGCCGAACCCGATGAAATAGCCCGCGTTGTACTATTCCTGGCTTCGGATGACTCCTCGTATGTTAACGGCGCGGTGCAGGTGATAGACGGCGGAAGGTTGACGAATTAATGCCCCTGTTTGGTATACTTGCCCATCGTGGCTCATACAGATATAAACAACTCTTTCAGAAAACTGAATTTAATTACTTTAGCTGTGAATTTTCAGGACTTTATCGCCTCTTAATATTTTTTGAAATATAACTTTACGTCCAAACCAGGAGAATTCAATGAGTTTCAATGAACAAGAAGATGCAAGAATCGCAACCTATGATATGCAGTGCAACACGGGCCCGTGCTTGATGAAGGTGCGAAGGGTCAACGGCACGGTCGTCAGCATCGAAGGCAACGAGGACTTTTACGGCCGTGCGGCCGCCAGACCGTGTTTAAAAGGGCTGGGGCTCGTTCAAAAACTCTACAGTCAAAACCGGGTTAAAACTCCCTTAAAAAGGACTAACCCGAAAAAAGGCAAAGATGTGGACCCCGGCTGGGTGGCAATATCCTGGGATGAAGCGCTGACCACGGTGACCGAGAAACTGAAGGAGATGAAGCAAAAAGGGCTTACGGATAATGGATATCCCAGGGTTGCTTTCAGCACGGGAGCCGATGGCATACCCAGGGCTACCTACGGCACCCTCGAGGCCTTTTTAGAAGCCTGGGGGCCGGTAGACAGGGAATTGAGGGGCGGCTCGACCAAGTGCCTTCACGATGAGCACGTCCTCGGTGAGTACTGGCACAAAGCCTTTATGAATTGTGCCGATTCCCCCCGCTGCAACTGGGTACTTTCCTGCGGTTCGAATACAAATGCCAGCGCCGGGGCTCCCGCTTTTATGAGGCACGGGGAAGCGAGGATAAGGGGAATGAAGATAATACAGGTTGAACCCCACCTTTCAGTTACCGGGGCGACAGCCACGGAGTGGATACCTATAAAGCCCAAAACGGATGCGGCATTTTTATTTGCTGTGATGAACGTGATGCTGCACGAAATGGACTGGCAGCAATCATGTGATACGACTTTTTTGAAACAGATGACCAACAGCCCGTACCTGGTAAAGGCGGACGGCCTGTTTGCCCGGGACCCGCAATCCGGGAAACCCCTGGTTTGGGACAAGCTGGAGAACAGGGCAAAGCCCTTTGATGAGGGGGATAGTGAAAACCTGGCCCTGGACGGGACTTTTAACGTAGAGGGAAATGAGGTCAGGCCGGCTTTTCAGCTTCTCAAGGAGCATGTGAAAGAGTATACCCCGTCCTGGGCATCAAACATTACGGGCATATCTGAAGAGACGATTCGCCGAATCGCAAAAGAGTTTACAGAGAATGCCCGGATAGGCTCGGAGATCGTGATAGAGGGAGCCAGGATGCCTTACCGGCCGGTAGCTATCGTCATGGGCAAGTCGGTAAATAACGGTGTCGGCGGCTATGAAGCCGTCTGGCTGCAGCACGTTTTGATAACCCTGGTTGGAGCCCTGGAAGTAGCCGGGGGGCTTTTAGGCCAGCAGGTAGTAATCAATCCTACCCCTATTAAAAATGACGGCGACGGTTTTATCCATTATCCCGTGTTTCCTACGGATCCCGAGCGGTGGTCCTGGCCGCCGAAAAGCCGCGATGCCTGGAATATCCTGATGCCTTTCATAGGCCGTGAACCCAGCGCTTCAGGTCCTTACGGCCCCTGCCACCTGGGATGGATGATGCAAAAGAATCCTCCAAAAGAGCTGCCTCCTATTTCTCCTCCTGAAGTGTGGTTTACCTACAGGACCAATCCCGTGGTTTCAATGTGGGACTGTGGGACTGTAATAAGCGTCGTTGAACGGATTCCCTTCCAGGTTTCCTTTGGTTACGAACTGGATGAAACAAATCACTTTGCCGATATTATCCTGCCCGAAAACAACGACCTCGAATCCCTTTTCATGTATCCGATAGGGGGGCAGAAGCAGTGGGAAAGTTTCTGGGAATACACGGGTTTTGCCATCAGGCAGCCGGTGGTTAAACCCCTGTACGATACCCGGGAATTGACAGACATATTCACCGAAATTGCCGAGAGAGTCGGTTTCCTTTCTGAGTATAACGACGCTATCAACCAGGGGTGCGGAATCAATAGCATAAGGTTGAAAACATCCGTTTATGATTACAGCCTCGAACTATCGAAAAAATACTCCTCTGAAGAAATATACGACAGGCTTTTCCGGGCGGCTACCATGTGGCTTACCGACGGGAAAGAAGAACGGGGACTGGAGTGGTTCAAGGAAAACGGGGCGTTTTTAATTCCTTTTTCCAAGGTGTCCGGGTTGACCCGGGGCAATGTGTACCGCCGTCCCTGGTTTTTGCATCCAACGATGCGGGAGAAAGGCCTGAGATACAACCTCCCTTACCAGGAGCAGATAAAACGTGTCGGTGAAGAACTGGGGCAGAGACTTCACGAGAAGGGCATTAACTGGTGGGACAGTCAGCTTAGTGAATATACACCACTGGCGGAATGGCGTGATTTTCCTGCCGCCTATGACACCGGTCCGGATTTCGACCTCTGGCTGATATGCTGCAGGTCCATGCAATACAGCCTTGGTGCCAATGCCAGCCTTCCCCTGATGTTTGAGGCGGCGCAAAATGTGCTGGGGCACACCGGGGCCATGATTAACAGCAGGACTGCAAAAGCAAAGGGGATAAAAAACGGCGACCTTATCTGGATGGAGTCGGCCATTGGTAGAGTTCAGGGAAGGGCCTGTGTCAGGGAAGGCGTCCATCCGGACGTGGTGGTGACGACTCAACAGTTCGGGCAATGGAAAATCGCTTATGCCAAAGACCTGGGCTGGCCATGCTTGAATCCTATTACACCGATAACATTAAAGACGACCAACAGTTCGGGCAGCAGTACGGACCAGGTCAAGGTAAAAATCTATAAAGTTTAGAGGTACTATTATGCCAAGATGGGGCATGGTGTTCGATTTAAAAAAATGTTGCGGCTGCCAGACCTGTTTCATTTCCTGTAAAATTGAAAATTTTCTTCCGGCAGGCATGTACTGGAACCATGTCTATGATTATGAGACGGGTGAATATCCTCACGTTAAGCGCAATTTCCTGCCCACGGTATGTATGCACTGCGATGAACCCGGTTGTCTGGAGGTTTGCCCGACGGGGGCCACCATAAAGCGGGAGGACGGCATTGTTTATGTCGACTATGACAAGTGTATCGGCTGCAGGTACTGCATGATGGCCTGTCCTTACAAGGCCCGGTACTTTAACGATAAAATAAAAAATTATTATCCCGGAAATATCACGGTTTACGAGGCTTTCCCCAAAGAATTAAGGGCGGAGTTCCAGCGCCATGAGCCGGGCATTGTCTCGAAATGCACATTCTGCATGCACAGGGTTGACAGGGGCTTAAGCTTAAATTTAATACCCGGCATAGACCCGGAGGCCACCCCGGCCTGTGTCGTAAACTGCCCTGCCCAGGCGAGGTATTTCGGAGATTTGGACGATCCCGAAAGTGAAGTGGCCCAGTTGATATCAAAAAGGTCCGGGTACCAGCTTCAGAAGCACCTGGGCGCCGACCCCTCTGTTTATTATTTGAAATAAGAAGGTGACACTTTGAAAAGCTACAACCCCACTGAATTTGCTTTCCAAACGGAATGGGTAGAGAAACGCGGTCTTTGGCTGGTCATGGCCTTTTTCCTGGGAGGCCTCGGGGGAGGGCTGTACCTTGTTTCCCTGTACCTTAACTATTTACCCGGCATAGTGACGGCTTTCTTTATCGTGGCTGTCGGGAAGGGCGGGACCCACCTTCTTTACCTGGGCAAGCCCCTTAGATTCTGGCGGGCGTTCCTGAAACCCCAGACTTCATGGATCAGCCGTGGAATAATCTCCGTGGCAGGATTCGTCCTTTTTGTGGGTTTACAACTGCTGCCGGAAGTCCCGGGATTTTCATTTCTGCCCTGGACGATGCACAGCGGCCTGATACAGGGCCTTGCCATAGCCTCAGCCGTGCTCCTGATTGCCTATACGGGCTTTGCCCTGGGAGTGGTCAACTCCATTCCTTTTTGGAACACGGCCCTGATGCCGTTATTATTCATAATTTATTCTTTACTGGGGGGAACGGGCTTAACCCTGGGGCTCCTCCTGGGCACGGGGAACACGGTTATTAATATCGAGGTTGTTGAAGCTGTTGCCAGGTGGTTTTTACTGACAGCCATCGTTATCGTAGGAGCGTATCTCTGGATTTCCTACCACGTCAACCCGGTGGCGAAATATTCTGTTTTCCAGCTTATAAAAGGGCGTGTTTCACCATATTTTATCGGGGGGGTACTGGTTCTGGGCTTAGCCGTTCCTGTTACTGTCACCGCCCTGGAGCTCGTTTATAATTTGCCCTATACCGTGATGCTTTCGGGGGTAGCCTGTGAATTAATCGGCGGGTTTTCCTTGAGGTATACTATTTTAAAGGCAGGGGCCTACACACCCCTGGTGTGACCTGTTTTTAGCTGTGTAAAAGTATCCGGGGATGTGAAATTCTAACAAAATTGTTTAAGGGCCAACTGTTATAAGCTGAGCTCTGAAGCGTTACCTTTTTAACCGGCTGCGGAATCAAAATTACCGGACGAAGTGCCCGAGAGAAGGAGACAGGATGAAACTAAAGGACAAGGTAGCCATAATCACCGGGGGCGGCGGCGGCCTGGGCCGGGAAATTGCCGGCGCTTTTGCCCGGGAAGGCGCCATCCAGGCGCTGGTGGATATTAACTGGAGTAATCTCAGGGAGGTAGCGGGTGAGTTAAAAAAATCAAAAGCTGAAGCCCTTCCTATTAAAGCCGACATCTCCAAAGAAGGTGAGGTGGCCGGGGTAGTAAATAAGGTGCTGGAAAAATACGGCCGGGTGGACATCCTGGTAAACAATGCGGGGGTCGGTTTCGGGACACACCAGGGTTGGGGCCCGGTGAAAGAGTTGACTTTAAAGGCGTGGCAAAACGTTCTCGACATAAATTTAACCGGGGCATTTTTGTGTTCCCGGGCCGTCCTTGACCCCATGATCCGTCAAAAAAGAGGCAATATTATAAACATATCTTCCGGGATGGGTAAGAAGGGGATCGCCACATATGCGGCCTACAGCGTATCAAAGTTTGGCATCGAGGCTCTTACCCAGGTGCTTGCCCAGGAAGTTGCTCCCCACAACATAAGAGTGAATTCCCTGGCCCCCGGCGGTATAATGGCTACGCCTCCCGTCCTTGCCAGGCAGAGAACGGATTTGAGCGAACTGCTTTTACCTTCGGTTATCAGGGAGGCCATAGTCTACCTGGCATCCGATGAGGCAGCGGGTATCACAGGACAGTCTGTCACGGCTACCGAGTGGAACAAGGCGCACGGGATAGACAATTCCGTTTACGTGGTGGAATGGAAGAAGGCATAGTAATATTTATAAATAAAAAAGATAAGACCGGGAAAAAGGAGTAGATTATGGTAAAGATGGCATCGAAACTTACTTTCGGAACTACCCAGGCAGACTGGCAGGAAAGGATCAACACCAGCCGCTTGCGGGATGAAAGGGCTGCCAGGATGCGGCAAATCATGAAGAAACATGGTTTGTCCGTTATTCTTTCCACGGGTTCGGATAACAACCGCTACCTGACTGGACTGAGAGGAGCGGAATTTACACCGCAACTCTGGTACATCCTCTTTTTTGCCGAAGACGACCCCGTTGTTTTCGCCCATGCCGGATGGGTCCGCCAGATGCCTGACCAGGCTCCCTGGATAAAGCACTGGAGGATTGCCAGGGCGTGGTTGGGCGGTATATGCGGACCCGAGGCAGTGAAAGAGGAAGCGGCGTTGTTCGCCTCCGAAATATACCAGGAGCTCTGCGAAAGGGGACTGGGCGGGGAGAAGCTGGGGGTTATAGGTTTTGACGGCGCCGCCAGGGAAGCCCTTACTCAAAAGGGAATCAAGCTGGCCGACGGGGTTTCCCCGATGCGGGAGGCCAGGGTAATTAAGACCATAGACGAGATAAATTGCCTGAAAATGGTGGCTGCCATTTGCGAAGCCGCCTGGTATAAACTCTGGGAAAACATGAAACCGGGAACAACCGATGCCGACCTTTCCCTCGTTGCTATCAATGCTTTATACCAGGCAGGGGCGGAAATCGTTCCTCCGATAGGCATCAGGTCTGGCCCCGTTTCTTTCGACCGGGGTTTCGAAAGGGCGGGCAGGATCATCCAGACCGGCGACCTGGTTTACGCCGCCATGTGCGGTGTGAGGTACATGGGATACGGCAGTTGTAACTATCGTACCTTTGTCGCCGGCAGGAACCCGACCGACAAGGAAAAAGACTGGTACAAGACCCTTTTGGAGAGGTTAAATAACATAATAGACTCCGTTAAGCCCGGGGCGACAACGGCTGACGCCGCCAAACATTTTCCTCCGGCCAGCCACTGGGGATACAAGGAGGAAGCGGAGGTCCTGACTATGGAAATAGGCCACGGAATCGGTATCGGCTCGTATGAACTGCCGGTTATCAACAGGCAGTGGTCTTTAGCCCATCCCCAGGTATTTCAACCGGGGATGACCTTCGCGGTGGAAAGCAGGGAGGGGGAAACCAGGGTCGGCGGGGTGAGGCTGGAAAACATGATTCTGGTCACAGAAAACGGAGCGGAACTACTGGACCACTTTCCGAGAGAAGAGATACTGGTTGCCGGGAGGTACTAACGGTAATCCAGGTTTAAATGCGCAGCGATTAACAAAAAAGAAGCCGATTTGGTAAAATACGGTTAAGTTGCCGGGTTTAAAGGGTCTCCCGAAAAGAAGAGAAGCTCTTTGAGGCATCTTTAATATAATTTGGTTGCATATTATTTAGGAGTTAAGTCATGGAAAAAGAGATTCCGTCCCTGGACGCTTTCTTCAGGGGCTACGAACAGAAACAAATTCAAAAACAAGCGGAGCAAAGGTTTCCGGGACCCGAAAAGGAACCTGATGCCACGGACCTATTGAACCTTTTTGCCAAAACCGGGGGAAAAGATATGACGGTGTTCGAAATTACTTCCCGCCTGATGACCTATCCCCAGAGAGTAACCCAGTTAACCCTGGAACTGGCTGAAAAAAAACTTGTAAAAGTAACTCCCGGGGATGGGGGCAACGACCTGGTGTCGTTGACGCCCAGGGGTAAAGTCTATATAGAATCGTAGCTTCCATCAGGGAAAACGGGGGAAGAATCACATGTTTTTATTTTACGCAATTGCCGCTTTAATAGGAATATTGCTGGCTACGGCTGAAATAATCAGCCGCTACAAAGACGAACCGTGGCAAGCCGTTTGCTCCCGCTGGGGTATCATTTACATGTTATCCAACGGGTTGCTTTCCGCCTCGGCTTTCGGGGTGATGCTCCTGGCAAACATTGTGAAAGCCGATTCGTCCCCTTTCGACAGTTTTAAATTTGCCACCTATGCCGGATTAGGCGCCATGGTATTTATCCGGACGAAGCTGTTCAATCTGAAGTCCGGGACGGGAGAAAAAATATCCGTCGGGCCGGACTTTATGGTAGATACCTGGTTGAACTTTATGGACAGGCAGATCGACCGTCAGCGGGCCCTGGAACGCTGTAACGTGGTCAGGGATACCATGGATGGCGTGGATTTTGACAAGGTGAAAATTTATATTCCCACCATGTTAATGAAATCCATGCAAAGCCTCTCCGAGAGAGAAGAAGAAAAACTGGGTAGTAAAATCAGTGAACTCGAAAGTCAAAAAAAATTATCTAACCAGGAAAAATCATACACCCTTGGTTTCATGGTGCTGGATTTAGCCGGGGAGAAGCTTTTAAAAAATATTTTAGGCAAAGATAGATCAAAATACCTTATTTAATTAAGCTTGGAACAAATTAATTTGATTAAGATTGGTAAACTGAAATCTTGGACATAAAGAAAGACCTGGAAGAGCTAAAAAACAGGGCGCTGGAGCAGCTAAAGGATGTCGATGATGACCAGGGCCTGGAAAAATGGAGGGTGTTTTACCTCGGGAAGAAAAGCCCGCTGAACCAGGTTTTACGGGGTCTGGCCTCCCTCCCCATTGAGGAAAGGCGCCTTGTCGGCGCCATGTCCAACGACCTGAAGCTCCTGTTTGAAAGCAACGTAGAACAGAAACGTTTATCCCTTTATTCCTCAGCGGTTACTACGCTCCAGGAAAAAGGCCGTCTGGATGTTACCCTGCCGGGCCGTCCCGTCGCCCAGGGCAGGTTGCACCCGACAACCCGGATAGTAAGGCAAATATGCGACATATTCTCGGCCATGGGGTTTCAGGTGGTGGAAGGGCCCGAGGTGGAAACGGACTACTATAATTTCGAAGCCCTGAATATTCCCAAGGACCATCCCGCCCGGGACATGTGGGACACTTTCTGGATAGACAGGAAAGATGAAAACGGGGAAAGGACGACTCTTCTTCGCACCCACACTTCTCCCATGCAGATAAGGGTCATGGAAAAAACCACGCCTCCAATCAGGGTTGTCGTTCCCGGTAAGGTCTACCGGTACGAGGCAACCGATGCTACCCACGAGTCGATGTTTTACCAGGTCGAGGGTCTGGCCGTTGACAAAGGGGTGACTTTCGGGGACCTCAAAGGCTGCCTTTATGAATTCGCCCGGCGTCTTTTCGGGCCTGAACGTAAAGCCCGCTTCCGTTGCGACTATTTCCCTTTCGTGGAGCCGGGTGTCGAAATGGCTATAGACTGCTTCGTATGCGCCGGAAAAGGCTGCCGCCTGTGCAGTAATACCGGCTGGATAGAAATCCTGGGGGCCGGCATGGTGCACCCGGATGTGCTGAGGCACGTGAACTATGACCCCGATGTATACACGGGTTTTGCCTTCGGCATGGGGGTGGAGCGGATACCCATCCTGCGTTACGGCATCGAGGACATCAGGCTTTTTTACGGTAACGACCTCCGGTTTTTGAGGCAGTTTTAGCTTCAGGGTACCGGGGCGGGACGATGCCGCTCTAAAGTTTTTTTACTATTGGTATTAATCTTAAGTTAAATAAGCAGGCTCATGAAAGTATCAGTAAACTGGCTAAAAGAATACGTGCCTTTTGATGTGCCGGTAAAAGACCTGGCGCACCGGCTCACCATGGCGGGGGTAGAGGTCGGCGGGATTGAAAATACCGGGAAACCCTGGGATAACGTGGTTATAGGGCAGGTGGTGGAGATAAAGCAGCACCCCAATGCCGACAGGCTGAAACTGGCGGAAGTGGACCTGGGCATGGAGAAAGAGACCGTTGTCTGCGGCGCTCCGAACATCAAGGCAGGCGACAAGGTGGCCTTTGCCCGGGTTGGAGCGCAATTATTTGACCCGGGAACGGGCAAAACAAGGGTCCTGGAGCAGGCGAAAATCCGGGGCGTGGTTTCCAGGGGCATGGCCTGCTCCGAGCGGGAACTGGGGTTATCGGAGGACCACGAGGGCGTGTTGATTCTTCCCCCCGAAGCCCCGTTGGGACTGCCTTTGAACCGCTTCCTGGGGGATACCATCCTTGACCTTGAAGTGACTCCCAACCGTCCCGACTGTTTTTCCATCCTGGGCGTTGCCCGGGAAGTCGGCGCCCTGGCAAAAACCGGGGTGAGATTACCTGAAACGAAATACGCTGAAAAGGAAACTCCTGTCGGGGAGTTTGCCGCCGTGGAGATAGCCGACCCCGACCTGTGTTCCCGCTACTGCGCCACTGTGATAAACAACGTCAGCACAGGGCCGTCTCCATACTGGATGCAGCAGCGTTTGCTGTCTTACGGTATGCGCCCGATAAGTAATATCGTTGACATAACCAACTACGTCATGCTGGAATACGGCCAGCCCCTTCATGCCTTTGATTGCCGGAAAATCAGGGGCGGGAAAATAATTGTCAGGAGGGCCGAAAACGAAGAGGTTATCGAATCCCTGGACGGCGTGGACAGAAAGCTGACCAAAGACGACCTGGTTATCGCCGATACCCGTGGTCCCGTGGCCATTGCGGGTGTCATGGGCGGGGCAAACAGCGAGGTTACGGAATCAACGACTTCTATCCTCCTGGAGTCGGCCAACTTCAACCCGGTGAGCATCCGGCGGACCAGTATCCGGCTGGGGCTGCGTAGCGAGGCGTCCATGCGCTTTGAAAAAGGCCTGCGGCCCGAATATGCCATGGAAGCTATTAAAAGGGCCACCTATTTATTAGCGGAGCTTTGCGGGGGAGAAGTTGCGGCGGGAATTATCGATATTTACCCCGGCAGGCAGGAAGCCAAAACCGTATTAATATCTCCGTCCGAGGTAAAACGGGTCCTGGGCATAGACACAGGCAGGGAAGAGATTGTCAGCTCTCTTTCATCCCTGGGTTTTGAATGCGGTGAGGAAGGTGAAACCGGCATTAAAGTTACTTCACCCTGGTGGCGGAGCGACATTAACCAGCCGGTGGACGTTCTCGAGGAACTTGCCCGGGTAGCCGGTTATGACAGCATCCCCATGACTTTGCTCAGCAGTCCCCTGCCTCCTTACCAACCCCAACCGCTGCTGGAGCTTAAAAACCGCGTAACCGATGCCCTGGTTGCCTCCGGCATGCAGGAGGTAATCACCTATTCCCTGACAAATCTGGAAGCGGAAAATAAAGTCTTTGCCGGTAAAGACAGGCCCGGTATTTCCCATTTAAGGCTCGCTAATCCCCTTTCCCTTGAGCAGGAATACTTGCGGACCAGTTTGAGGCCCGGGCTGCTGGCTGTGTTGGGTTCCAACCGCAGGCACGGCGAAGACCGTATCAGGATATTCGAAGCGGGCAGGGTGTTTATTCCCGCGGAAAAAGGTTTACCCGAGGAGCGGGAGATGCTGTCCGGCATCCTTTACGGGCGCAGGCAGGAAATATCCTGGGACGGCAGCGGCGAAGCTGTTGATTTCTATGACGCCAAGGGGATCGTGGAAAACCTGTTCCAGGTGCTGGGATTGAAAGCCGGTTTTACCGGTAGTGAAGATACCGGCATGTTGCCCGGACGCACCGCGGCGATAACCGTTGAAGACACACCGGCAGGTGTTATTGGAGAAGTCCACCCCGACGTGGCCCGGTCTTTCGAAGTAGACGGGTCTGTTTTCCTTTTTGAAATATCGGTGGCAGCTCTTTTGCCGTTTACCGGCAGTGGCAAGATATACAGGCCCCTTGCCAGGTTCCCCGGGGCAACCAGGGATTTGGCCGTAATCGTGGATGCCTCGACTACCTGCCGGGATATAAAGGAACTGATAGAAAGCACACCCATGGTGGTGAGGGTTGACCTTTTCGACGTGTATTCCGGAAACAAGGTCCCTGAAGGCAAGAGGTCCCTGGCCTGGCGTGTCACCTGGCAGTCCGGCGAGCGGACCCTTACCGACGAGGAAGTGAACTGGTCGCAAAAGAATATTTTAGACAGGCTTGCGCAGCAATACGGCGCAACGTTGAGGAGTTAATATGAGAATTGAACCGGAAGAAATCCGCAAAAAAGACCTGCACGACTTTTATTCCAGCCTGATAATCCCGAGGCCTATCGCCTGGGTAACGACTATCGACGAGGAAGGCCGCTACAATGCCGCGCCTTTCAGCGCGTTTATACGGGTAACCACGGTACCTCCGATTCTTGTCGTGTCCATTGCCCGCCGGGGCGGGAAGAAAAAGGACACGGTGCTGAATATCGAGGCCACGGGTGATTTTGTGGTCAACATGGTGGATGAAAAGCTTGGGGATGCCATGAACCTGACGGGGGCGAACTACCCCCATGGGGTTGATGAGATTAAAGAGGCGGGGCTTACCGCTGTGAAAAGCGACAAGGTGAAGTCTCCCAGGATTGCCGAGTCTCCTATCAGCATGGAGTGCAAGCTGGTGCAAATCCTGGAACTGGGCGACCATCCCCACCGCAACAGCATAATTTTCGGGGAGATCCTGGTCATGCACATCAAGGATGAGATAATGTCAGGGGGAAAGGTAGACCAGGTAAAGGCAAAAATCATCGGCAGGCTGGGCAACGGTGGTATCTATTGCCGCACCACGGACAGCTACAACATGAAACGGGTGTGAAC
>JAUYHV010000270.1 GCA_030689845.1 Dehalococcoidia bacterium | reverse complement strand
TGGGTAAAAGAAGACGCATCAGGTGAACCCTTCATCGTATATGTCTTCATCTATGTACCTTCATTTTTTCTTACCCACTCAGTTTGAGAAGGAACCAATTATCTGCTATCTTTTTCATATGCTAATTTGGGGGATTATTTATGAGTATTGTCAAAGAATTAATTGACATACTGGGGAAAAAGCTGAACAGGGCACAGCTTACTGTAGATGATGTGAGAATCGGCGTGTTTTACACGGCTGTCAGCCTGTCTGACGGACACGCCGGCGTGGCATTTACCCCCCGGGACATGGAGGACACCGTCTGCTGCCCCAGGTCGGCGGCAAAAATGCCGGCTTCCGGCAAGTTGAAGGGCGCGGCGGCCTGGGACATCGCCCGATATGCCCTCTCGGATAACAGCCTTAAACGTTCCGTTGGCATAGCCGTGTTGAACGCCCTGTCCGCCAGGTTATTCGAAGAGGAAACGGTCTCAGGGTTTAAAATATACCCCGGTAAGGACGCCCTGGAAGCAATTGATATCGGGCGAAACGACAGGGTAGTCCTGGTAGGGGCTTTTACCCCGTTTATCCGTAAGCTGAAACAAGAAGTTGACCAGTTGTGTATAATTGACAAACACCCTCAAGCCCTGAAAAAAGACGAGATGTCCATGTGGCGGGCCCCCGCAACAGCACCCGAAGTCCTGGCCCAGGCAGATATCGCCATAATTACCGGCTCCTCGTTAGTCGAGGGTGGCCTCGAGGACCTGCTTTCCTACTGTAAAAACGCCCGGGAAATCGTCCTGGCAGGGCCTACCGCCAGTGTGTGGCCGGCTCCCCTTTTTAACAGGGGTGTTACGGTCATGGGAGGGATAACGGTAGATGATGCCGGGAACCTGCTCCAGGTTGTCAGTGAAGGCGGCTCCGGTTATTTTTTCAACGGTCCGGCCCGGAAAGTGGCCGTTATAAAAAACCGCCTCCCATCCTGAGTGCCTGCCTTCCCGGCGGAAAATAATACTTCTCCCCCTTACCCGTACCTCAAATACCTGTGATTATCGGGCGCAGAGAGCCCTGTTTGACTTCCGTATGCTATACTATATCCCGAATTAAGGAGTTGTTATTGCAAGGCAAAAACCTTTTATCCATAGCAGACCTCGATCCATCCGGTGTTCGGAATCTCATCAATAAAGCAGTCGAATTAAAAAAAGGACCCCGTCTGCCTGTTTTATCCGGTAAAGTCCTCGCCCTTATTTTTGAGAAGCCTTCCCTGAGGACCCGGGTGAGTTTTGATGTTGCCATGCACCAGTTGGGCGGCCACACCATATACCTCTCCCCGGCCGAAGTAGGCCTGGGCAAGAGGGAACCTGTGAGGGATGTGGCTGGCGTGTTAAGCAGGTATGTCGACGGCATTGTTGCGCGGACATTTTCCCAGGACGTACAGGTAGAGCTTGCTCGTTGGAGTTCCATTCCCATTATAAACGGGCTCTCGGACGAAGAGCACCCATGCCAGGCACTGGGAGACTTCCTTACTATTTTTGAAAAAAAAGGTTCCCTCAAGGGGATAAACCTGGCATATATCGGCGACGGCAATAATGTAGCCAATAGCCTTCTTCTTACGGCTGCCCTGGCAGGGGTGAATTTCCACATAGCTTCACCTGAGGGTTATAACGTTCCTTCGGGCCTTAGAAGCAAGGCCGAAAATCTTGCCGAAACCAGCGGAGCGCGTTTGGAATTCGGTGAGGACCCGGTAAAAGCCGTTGCCGATGCCGATATTATTTATACGGATGTCTGGGTAAGCATGGGACAGGAAGAGGAAAAGGAAAAAAGACTTGCCGCATTCAAAAAGTACCAGGTGAACGAAAAGCTCCTTTCTGCTTCCAGGAAAAACCCCTTCGTAATGCACCCGATGCCTGTGCACCACGGGGAGGAACTGGAATCGAGCCTGGTGTACGGACCCCGTTCCATCCTGCTGGACCAGGCTGAAAACCGGCTGCACATTCAGAAAGCAGTTCTTTTTTATTTTATGGGCGCCGCCGGAAGCGAGGCGCTATGACTACTCCCGTGGTTGCCATAGTGGGCAGGCCCAATGTTGGTAAATCCACCCTTTTTAACAAAATTATCGGGCAGAGAAAAGCTATCGTTGAGGACCTGCCCGGCACGACCCGGGACCGCATTTACGGTGATGTGGTATGGAGGGAAAAGAAGTTCACGGTTATTGACACCGGCGGCTACGATCCTAACCCTGATTCAGACATAAGGAAAAAAGTCCGCGAGCAGGTCAACATGGCCATAAAAGAGGCGGATGCCATTATTTTCCTTGTGGATAACAAAGACGGGGTTGTCCCTGTAGATATGGAGATTGCAGACTTGCTGCGGCGCTCCGGAAAACCGGTTATCATTGGTGCCAACAAGGTTGACAGCAGGAATAAAAAGCTGGACTCTCTAACTTTCTTTGAGCTGGGGCTGGACGAACCCGTACCCATAAGCGCCTACCATGGCACAGGCACAGAGGATTTGCTGGACAGGGTGGTGGACCTTTTCCCCGAGGCTTCTTCCGGCCAGGCAGCGGAAGCCATGATGAAGTTAGCTATTGTTGGCAGGGCCAATGTTGGGAAATCCATGCTCCTGAACGCTCTCGTCGGGCAGGACCGGGCCATAGTTAACGAAATCTCGGGCACTACCAGGGATGCCGTGGACACTATATTAAATAAAGACGGCGAATCCATCATGTTTATCGATACGGCGGGCATCAGGAGAAGGGGCCGCATAACCCCTGGAATTGAACGTTATAGCGTCATGAGGACGCTGCAGGCCATCGAACGCTGTGACATAGCCCTCCTGGTTGTGGACCTCGGGGAAGTACTTACCTCGCAGGATACTCACATTGCCGGTTACATTAAAAAAGATAACAAAAGCCTTATTGTTATAGTTAACAAGTGGGACCTGGTTGTCGGGCAAACAAAAGAGGAGTTGACCAGGCGTATAATAAGTGAACTGAAATTTTTTCCGACGATGCAGGTACTTTTTGTCTCGGCAAAAACCGGCGAAGGAGTGGGGAATATACTGCCTGCAGCCCGGGCGCTTTACGATGAAAGGATGAAAAGAGTTCCTACGGCGATTCTCAATGACATCATTTTAAATGCCGTTGAGTCACATTCGCCGCCGGCCGTAAGGGGAAAGAGGTTGAAGATTCTTTACGCCACGCAGGCTGAGGTTAACCCCCCGACCTTCGTTTTTTTTGTTAACGACGCTAAGCTAAGGCATTTTTCCTACGACAGGTACCTGGAAAATAAGATAAGGGAAGTCTTCGGATTTGCCGCGACCCCCTTGCGGTTCCGCTTTAAAAGCAGGAAGAAAAAAGACTGAATTTTATGCCGCTGTTCTTTTGGGTCTCAGTGTTTTTGGCTTATTTCCTCGGGGCTATTCCTATCGGAGTCTTAATCTCCCGGAAATTCAGCAAAGTAGATGTACGACTCTACGGAAGCGGAAATACCGGTGCGGCCAACGTTCTGCGCACCTCGGGTAAAGCGGCGGGTGGACTGGTGTTTCTTGGGGACATGATGAAAGGCTCGGCAGCGGTCCTGGCAGCGGGCTGGATAGTTGGCGACGCCTCTTTTGCCGCGGGGGGCTTGCTCTTTAACGCGGATATCGCCCGGGTCACGGCCGGGCTGGCTGCCATCATCGGTCACAACTGGTCGGTTTTCCTGAAATTTCACGGGGGAAAAGGGGTGTCTACTTTTTTCGGCTCTCTGGTTACCATGTCGCCGCTTATCGGATTAACAAGCGGAGCTGTAACCATAATAGTTATGGCTATTTTCCGGTACGTGTCTCTCGGCTCCATCCTCGGAGCAGTATTTTCAGTGGTTTTTCTTCTCCCTTTGACCGTCCTCGGCTGGCAGTCAGAAATCTTCTTCTTCTTCACCCTTCCGGCGATGGCCGTTATCGTGGTTCAGCACAGGACGAATATACACCGCCTTCTTTCCGGCACCGAAACGAAACTCGGGGAAAAGGGCAAACCTGTATTTAAACCTTGAACCGGGGGCTCTGATAAGGTCTTATGGACAAAACCGCCATTGTAGGCACTACAAGCTGGGGAACCACTCTCGGTATCCTTCTGGCAAATAAAAATATCGAAGTAACGCTGCTGGCCCGGACGCGGGGAGAGGCTGAGGAATTGAACAGGGTCCGGGAAAACAAGGCTTTTCTCCCGGGCATAGCCCTCCCGCCAGGCCTCGGGGTGACCGCTTCTACCGGAGAAGCCCTCGAAGGCGCTGCCCTTGTTATCCTGGCCACACCTTCTCAAACCCTCCGAAATAATATCCACGCCATAAAGTCATTCCTGGGAAAATCCCACATTATCTTGAGCGCTGCCAAAGGGATTGAGGTCGAGAGCCTCCTGCGGATGTCCCAGGTCATCGCTGAAGAGGTCCCTGGAGACCTGCGCAGGAACATATGCGTTCTCTCGGGGCCGAATATTGCCCTTGAGATTGCCCGGGGTTTACCCGCCGCTGCGGTGGTGGCCGCTCCCTACAAAAAAGTACGGGAGAAAGTACAGCAAATCCTGGGCTGCTCCGCCTTTCGGGTTTACACAAACGAAGATGTAACCGGTGTCGAATTGGGAGGAGCCCTGAAAAACATTATCGCCCTGGGCGCGGGTATGTGTGACGGACTGGGCCTCGGAGACAACACAAAAGCCGCCTTTATGACCAGGGGACTGGCTGAAATTGCCAGGCTCGGGGTTGCCATGAAGGCCAGGCCTTTAACCTTTAGCGGCCTTGCCGGGGTCGGTGATTTAATCGTCACCTGTTCCAGCAAACTCAGCCGCAATTATTCCACCGGTTACAGGCTTGCCACAGGACAACCCCTCCAGGAAATCATCGACTCAATGCGCGGTGTCGCAGAAGGTGTTCCCACCTCCATCGCCGCATACCGCCTGTCTCAAAAACTGAGAGTCGAGGCCCCGCTTACGGCTGTTATCAACCGGGTCCTTTTTGAAGACCTGTCCCCCCGAGATGCGCTGTCCTTGATGATGGAAAGACCCGCGGGAAAAGAATTGACCCGCGGCGCCTGAGAAGCAAGGTGAACGTTATTCACTGACCAGTTACATCCACGTGGCAACCGGGGATTTCCCCTTCAAACTTTTCCGGGCTTACCCCGGCTCTCCGAGATCACCGAGGTGGTAAAGGACTGCTGTGACACTGGCTATGGCAGCGGTTTCAGCCCGGAGGACGCGGGGGCCGAGGCTTACGGGTATGATGCCTTCCTGCCGGGCTGTTTCGATCTCCGAGGGCTCAATCCCCCCTTCCGGGCCAATGTACACCGATAGTTCGCCTGTTTGGGTAGGTTGATTCATCTTCCAGTTTTCCAGCACACTGTGGAGGCTTGTTTGTTTCTCCTCCTCCCAGAAAATCAGGCCCGGGCCGGGTTTCCGGCGGCAGGCCAGGGGAAATTCCACCGCAGCGGCCAGTTCCGGTAAAATTGACCTCCCGGACTGCTCTGCGGCTTCTTTTATTATAGTTTGCCAGCGCCTTACCCTGGAAGATGAGGGAAAGACCGTGACAACGCACCTTTTAAATAAAACGGGAACAAAAGAGGAAACGCCGAGTTCCGTGGCTTTTTGAAGCACCAGTTCGAATTTGTCTCCCTTTAACAGGCCCTGGTATAACCTGACCTTTACCCTGGCTTCGGCCCGGGAAAGGGTTTTGCCTGATATCCTGCCGGTAATCCCTTTTTTATCTACTTCGGTCAACACCACTTCATATTCCCAGCCGGAGTTATCGTGGACAATGATTTTATCGTCTTTTTCAAGGCGCAAAACATTTAATAACTGGTGTCTTACACTATCCGGAAATACTATCCTGTCCCCGGAAATTGTCTCTGAGGGTAGAAATAAACGCTGCATTCCCCCGATACCTTTTTTAATGGGGATTCGATGGGACCGTTGCCGGGTTACCCTTTGAATATCCTGTGGAGGAAATCGTCCGCCTTTTCCTTGCCGCCGTTGTTCTGGTCCGAGGTAGGCCTTGGTAAGGTATCGTACAGTTCTGTAAAAAGACGGCGCTGTTTCTCATCGAGCTGTGTTGGAGTCAATACGTTGACGTTGACTATCTGGTCGCCCCTACCGTTCCCTTTTAAATGCGCCACCCCCGTGTTTTTCAGCCTGAATGTCTTGCCGGATTGAGTTCCCGCCGGGACTTTCAGGATGTGGGGCCCGTTAAGAGTGGGTATTTCTATTTCGTCACCAAGGGCAGCCTGGGCGAAATTTATGGAAAAATCATAAAAGATATCGTTGCCTTTTCTACGGAAGAACTTATGAGGGGTGACTGCGAAGGACACGTAGAGGTTACCGGGCGGTCCCCCGTATTTCCCGGCATCACCCTCTCCGGCCAGGCGCATCTGATGCTCATTATCAACGCCGGCAGGAATATCTATCCTGATATCGCGTTTCTGCCTGATTTTCCCGCTTCCCTTGCAACTGCCGCAGGGCTTAGCGATTACAGCGCCCTGCCCCTGGCACCGCTGGCAGCTGACGACATTTACGAACTTTCCGAATATGCTTTGCTGTACCCTTCTCACCTGCCCTGTTCCGTTGCACTCGGTGCACTGGATGGGTTTGGTTCCGGGTTCGCTCCCAGTCCCCTGGCATGGGGCACATGACTCGATACGGTTTAGCGTTATTTCTTTTTGCGTCCCGAAAACGGCCTCTTCGAAGGAGATAGCCAGGTTATATTGCAGGTCCTGGCCTTTTTGGGGACTGGCCTGTCTCCCTGCCGTTGTACCTCCAAAGAAAGCATCAAAAATATCACCGAATCCGCCGAATTCAAACCCCTCGAACCCTCTCCCGCTCCCGACGTCTCCGGCATCCCCGAAACGGTCGTACCTGCCCCTTTTATCGGGGTCTGACAGCACCTCGTAAGCCTGGTTTATTTCTTTAAACTTTTGCTCAGCCCCGTTATCGCTATTTTTGTCAGGATGGTACTGGAAAGCAAGCCGCCTGAAAGCTTTCTTGATTTCCTCGGCTGAAGCTGCCCGGGGAACCCCGAGAACCTCGTAATAATCTTTTTTCGAAACCATTGTTTTTTGTTAATACACCATAATGAATAATTAGCTATTTTAACACAATTTGCAGTGCTACTGGTGTCATTCCCGCGAAAGCGGGAATCCAGGAACCCGCGTATTATAGTGAAAAATCCCCCTTAATCCCCCTTTTTCAAAGGGGGAGAAGAGCCTCTACATTTCGTAAAGGGAGATTGAGAGGGATTTTATTAAGAATGACAAAGATTATAAGGCCATTTATGAGACACTACACTATCTTGAAAAATGGATAAAGCTTCAACGCTTTTTATATCTCCCTGAATTCCCCCTCAACCGTGCCCTCGGCGGGAGGAGGTGGTGTCTCCGGCGGCGGTTCCCCGCCGGGAGGAGGCGCGCCGGCCTCCTGGTACGCTGCCGCGCCCACCTTCTGTAAACTTTCGGTAAGTTCCTGTGTCGCCCTTTTTATTTGCTCGACGTCTCCACCCTGGAGAGCGGAGCGGACCTGGGCTACCTTGCCCTCGACCTCGCTTTTTAAATCCGCCGCAACTTTATCACCCAGTTCCCGCAGGGTCTTTTCCGCGTTATAGGCCATGTTGTCAGCCATATTCCGGACTTCGACCCCTTCTTTTCGCTTGAGGTCTTCGGCGGCGTGGGATTCGGCATCCCTCTGCAATTTGGTTACCTCGTCCTTGGACAGGCCGCTGGAAGCCGTGATGGTTATCTTCTGCTCCTTACCGGTTCCCTTGTCATGGGCTTTTACACTGATAATGCCGTTGGCATCTATATCGAAGCTAACCTCGATCTGGGGAACCCCCCTTGGGGCGGGCAATATACCGTCCAGCATAAAACGTCCCAGTGTCCGGTTGTCCTGGGCCATCGGCCGTTCCCCCTGGAGAACATGGATTTCCACGCCGGGCTGACTGTCAGACGCCGTGCTGAATACCTGGCTTTTGGAAGTAGGAATCGTGGTATTCCTGGGAATCAAGGGCGTCGCTATGCCTCCCAGTGTTTCTATTCCCAGTGTCAGGGGTGTGACGTCAAGCAACAGTACATCCCTGACATCTCCTTTTAATACCCCTGCCTGTATGGCTGCCCCCAGGGCTACTACCTCATCCGGGTTAACACCCTTGTGGGGTTCTTTGCCGAAAAACTTTTTAACTTTATCATGGATATATGGTGTCCTGGTCGGGCCGCCCACCATGATAACGTTATCTATCTTATCTACCGTAATTCCCGCATCCGACAGCGCCTGCTTGACCGGGCCGAAGGACTTCTCGATATAATCTCCGATAAGCTGCTCCAGCTTGGCCCTGGTAAGGGTTGCCGTCAGGTGCTTGGGCCCGCTGGCATCCGCCGTAATGAAAGGCAGGTTGATTTCACTCTGAATCAGCGTTGAAAGTTCTTTCTTGGCTTTTTCCGCTGCGTCTTTGAGACGCTGAAGCGCCATTTTATCCTGGTGTAAATCGATCCCGTATTCCTTTTTAAACTCATCGCACAGCCAGTCCATGATGCGCAGGTCGAAGTCCTCGCTTCCCAGGTGAGTGTCGCCGTTGGTGGATTTTACCTGGAAGGTCCCTTCCCCGATTTCCAGCACGGAAATGTCAAACGTTCCTCCCCCCAGGTCGTAGACCGCTATGGTCTCGTCCTTCTTTTTATCCATTCCGTAGGCAAGAGAAGAAGCCGTCGGCTCATTTATGATGCGGAGCACTTCCAGGCCGGCAATCTTGCCGGCGTCTTTTGTTGCCTGGCGCTGGCTGTCGTTGAAATAAGCCGGGACGGTTATAACTACCTCGGTTATTTTATCGCCGAGGTAAGCCTCTGCGTCGGTCTTTAATTTCTGCAGTATCATGGCCGAAACTTCCGGGGGAGAGTATTCCTTACCCCCCATGACCACCTTGGCATCGCCGTTGGACGCCCGAACGATTTTAAACGGCAGCTTTTTTATGTCCAATTGCACTGTCGGGTCGGTGAACTTACGCCCCATCAGGCGCTTTACCTGGAATATTGTGTTTTCGGGGTTGGTGATGGCCTGCCGCTTGGCAACCTGTCCTACCAGGCGTTCCCCGGTCTTGCTTATGGCTACTATCGAAGGGGTTATACGCTCCCCTTCGGAATTCGGTATTACCTTTGGCTCTCCCGCTTCCATGACAGCCATGCAACTCTTGGTTGTTCCCAGGTCTATACCTATTACCTTTCCCATTTTTGTGTCTCCTTAATCTGATTATTGGATATTCTTTTTATTTTCTATCAAATCCCCCCTTTATTAAAGGGGGATTAAGGGGGATTTTATTTGGGCGTCTTTTTCCAACCCTTTTCCTATGATAACCATGGAGGCCCTGATCACGCGGTCATTTAACCTGTAACCTTTTCTCACCTCTGCCAGGACCCTGTTTTCTTCTCCCTCCTGGTACATCACCGCTTCATGCAGGGCAGGATCAAAATTTTCTCCCACGGCCTTGATGGGGGACACTCCCTGGTTTTCCATCACCGTCTGGAGTTTTTTATAAATAAGTTTGACACCTTCCACCCAGCCTGAATCATCCGTACCCGACGGAGCAGCTTCCAGCGCCCGCTCCAGGTCGTCCATAACGGATAGAAGGTTCAGGACCATGGCCGAATTACCGTATCTTATGGCTTCCTGCTTTTCCTGTTCGCTCCTTTTTTTTAAATTGAGCAGGTCGGCTTCAGCTCTCTGCCAGTTGTACAAATATTGCTGGGCCCTGGTCTTTTCTGCTTCCAGGGTTTTCTGCAGGCCTTCGCCGCCGGATAACTCTTCAGTTTCGTCACTAACCGGTTCCTTATCGTTCTCGATGTCCTCTTGATTTCTATTATTTTTAGGCAATGCTTAACTCCGTATAGTCTCAATTCTTCCGTTAACAGGCAAAAACCTTTCAACAAGCACATACCGGGCTTAATTTCTGTGCTGCTCGTGCAATTCGGATACCAGGCTGCTCATCAGCGAGGATATGTACCTGACCGTCGCTACCGTGTAATCATACCTCATGCGCATCGGCCCCAGGACGCCTATTAGTCCGCTCATAACCTCGGGCACCCCGTAGCGGCTGATTACAATACTGCAGTCCCTGATGGACTCCTCATTAGACTGGTCCCCGATGATTATCTTTACCCCCTCTTCCCGTCCCATTTTCGGCATAAGGATTTTTACCACGCTTTTATCTTCCAGGATCTCCAGCAGGCTGGACCGCCGATCCGCCCCGTTAAACTCCGGCTGGCTCAATATGTGACGGATGCCGGACAGGTATGATTCGGCATATTCCAGCGTGTCTTCCATTTTCATCAAAGAAGCAATGACTGACATTACCTGTTTTTCAATACTGGAAAGTTCCTGTTGCAACCCTATTATTTCAAGGTAATTTGAAT
>JAUYHV010000268.1 GCA_030689845.1 Dehalococcoidia bacterium | reverse complement strand
CTCATGTATTTCCTCGAGGGAGGTAGCGTAACAGCAGCGGATGTGACCTTCCCCGCAAGCGCCGAAGGCGGTACCCGGCACGACGGCTACCTTTTCCTCCTTGAGTAATTCTTCCGCAAATTCCTCCGAGAATAAGTCGGTGGCTTTTATGGACGGGAAGACATAAAATGCCCCTTCGGGTTCTTGTCACCGGCGGCCTATGAGCAAAGATTCTACGCAGGACTGCTGGCAGCATGAAAGGTTTGGTGTCCGTTTTATCCATCCGACCTCAAATTCGCCACTTGACATTATGCCCAATATGGGTATAATTATGCTAATTATGGGCATAGATATATTTGATAATAAGCTTCCTACATTCCTTTTTAACAAGACCAGGCGCGGCTTGCTGGCTTTGCTTTATGGTCGCCCGGATGAAACTTTCTACATAAACCAGTTAATGCATGCAACTGGCAGCGGGTCGGGAGCCGTCCAAAGGGAATTGAAATTGATGGCTGAAGCGGGAGTCCTTAACCGGAAGCAAACGGGTAATCTGGTTTATTATCAAGCGAATCCTCAATGCCCCATCTTTAACGAGCTTAAAAGTATCGTCAGGAAAACCTTCGGCGTGGCTGATGTCATTCGGCAATCGCTGGAACCGGTATCACATAAAATACAATTAGCTTTTATCTTTGGTTCCGTTGCGAGGAGTGCCGATGATAGAAAAAGCGACATGGATTTGATGGTCGTAGGCACAATCTCCTTCGGGGATGTAGTCAGTCTTCTGTCTCCGGCGGAAGAAAAACTGGGGCGCGAGATAAATGCCGTTGTCTATCCAGTTGCCGAGTTTAAACAGAAAGTGAAAGAAGACCATTACTTCGTCAAGACCGTTCTTGAGGGCGAAAAGATATTTCTGATAGGAGATGAAGTTGAGCTTAGCAGACTGGCTGAAAGATAAATTCATAGAAATACACCGCCCCTCGGCACGTGAAATTGCCAACCTTTTACATATCTGTGACCGAGACCTGGAGAAAGCCCTAATCCCCGACCTCGGTTCGGACTGGCGATTAAGCATCGCTCATAATGCGGCTCTGCAAGCGGCTACGGCCGCACTGGCAGCGGCTGGTTACCGCGCACGGAAAGAAGGGCAACACTACCGTGTCCTACAATCATTAGCTTTCACTATCAATACAGACCCGGCTATCATCAAACAACTTGATAAATTCCGCAAGAAGCGCAACATCAGCGACTATGATAGAGCCGGAATGGTCACGGAACAAGAAGCCGAAGAGATGATAGCATTAGCGAAACAACTCCGCGATGATGTTGAGCAATGGATTCGCAAAAATCATCCGGGTCTCACAAAGGAGCTCTAAATGCCGTCTCATGATATTATAGATAACCGGAAGGAGATACTGGTTGACCATATCAACCGCATCCTGGGTTCCACAGAAGCTGCGCGTTTTTCCTCCAAACTTTTAACCATGAAATGCCACAGGCATACGTTTGGCTGTAATTGCACAATCCTCGGGGATGAATGTTCAATCGTAACAACTATAAACGTACAATGTTACGATAAAAACACAGACATCCCGATGTTTGTCCAGTGATACCTAAATATGACAGTCTTGTATTCTGTCACATTAAGAAACGGCTACAAAATACCGTTAAGGACAGCAAGAAGCAGCTTTCTGGCAAAAATAGCAAACTATATGACAACTATATGCCAGCAAAAGCGAACTTTTTCATAACAAAAGTAAACTAGACCGTACAGGTATCGAACCTGCGACACCGTGATTATAAGCCAGTTGAATTAGATATAATTACTTCGAATGTTTTCCCACGAAGCGACCCATGCGGCGGATGGCCTCATGTATTTCCTCCAGAGAGGTAGCGTAACAGCAGCGGATGTGCCCTTCTCCGCAGGCGCCGAAGGCGGTGCCGGGGACAACAGCTACCTTTTCCTCTTTGAGCAACTCTTCCGCAAATTCCTCCGAAGACAAACCGGTGGCTTTTATGGACGGGAAGGCATAAAAAGCCCCTTCGGGTTCATGGCAGTCCAGGCCTATTGAACACAGCCCTTTGACCATTACCCGGCGGCGGCGGTTATAGTCGGCTACCATTTCTTTTACATCCCTTTCGCTGCCCTTGAGCGCTTCCAGGGCGGCCTGCTGCCCCATGGTGGAGGCGCAAAGCATGGTGTACTGGTGGATTTTGGTCATAGCGGCAATAATCTCCGCGGGCCCCGCGGCGTAACCTATCCGCCAGCCGGTCATGGCATACGCCTTGGAAAACCCGCCTAAAAGGACCGAGTGTTCCTTTGCTCCGGGCAGGGAAGGATAACAGGTGTGAGTGCCATCATATACCAGCCGGGCATAAACCTCGTCGGAGATAACGGTGAGGTTGTTCAGCCGGGCCAGTTCTTTAATGTCCGATAGTTCTTTACGGCTCATGACAGCGCCGGTGGGATTGGCAGGGTAGCCTAAAATAATAGCCTTCGTCTTCGGGGTTATTCGAGCCTTCACGGATGGCGCCGGAAGCCTGAAACCGTTCTCGACACTGGTTGGGATAAGGACAGGAACGCCTCCGGCAAGGACCGTAACGGGCGAATAGGCGACGTAACAGGGGTCAGGGATTATTACCTCGTCACCGGGGTCCAGGACGGCCCTGAGGGCCAGATCCAGGCCTTCGCTGACCCCGACGGTAATTAAGATTTCAGTGGCAGGGTTATAGTGGACGCCATATAGTTTTTCCAGGTGCCGTGACAATTCCTGGCGTAGCTCGGGCATACCCTGGTTGGAGGTATACATGGTTTGCCCTTTTTCAATGGAATAAATCGCGGCCTCGCAAATGTTCCAGGGAGTGATAAAGTCGGGCTCTCCCACCCCCAGGGAAATAACACCCTCCATGGAGGAGAGCAGGTCGAAAAATTTCCTTATTCCCGACGGTGGTATCAGGGACAACTTTTGGGCAACAATATTTCTTTCCAGCTTGCCTGGCCTGGACTGCCCGGTTTTGTTACTGGCCATTTTCAAATAACCTGCTTACTCCCGCTATTTTTAAGGCTATATATTAACATATATCAGGGACAGCTACATCAATTTTGAAAAAAAACACTGAAAAGGCAAGCGGGTTAAAAGGCAACAGTGATGCGTGTATTATCTTGCTCATAGTGTAGTGTCTCATAAATGGCCTTATAATCTTTGTCATTCCGGGCTTGACCCGGAATCCAGTCTGTTGCTCTGGATTCCCGCTTTCGCGGGAATGACACCAGTGGCACCGCAAATTGTAAAAGGATATTAGAGACACTACATTAGCTGTCTTATGAAGGATGCAACAAAAGAGGCGCTATTCTCTCACAGGGTTACCGGGAGGCGGGTAACGCTTTCTCCCCCTTCAAGGATTTCCCCGTCTTCCTTGTATTTTTTCAGGAGAAAATGGGTTACCGTTGCTTTAATGCCATCGAGAGACGCCAGTTTTTCAGAGACGAAACTGGCGACTTCATGCATGGTTTTTCCCGATACCAGGACGGAGAGGTCGTATGTCCCGGAGACCAGGTAAACGGAACGGGCCTGGGGGAAGCGGTATATGCGTTCCGCGATGGAATCGAAACCGACCTTCCTCTGGGGTTGAACATTTACTTCTATCAGCGCCCAGACCTGGTCATCTTCAACCTTCTGCCAGTTGATAACCGCTTTATATTTAAGGATGGAGCGGTTTTTCTCTCCTTTTTTTATAAAGTTTTTTACTTCAGTAACGGGGATACCCGTCATGTCCGAAATTTGCTGAGGTTTCGTCCGGGAGTCCTTTTCAAGGATTTTATAGATTTCACTTTTATCAGGCATTTCATGCTCCTTCATGGCATGGTGGTACACACCGACCCTTATTTGCTGCTTATTGTTTCCGACATCGATAAAACATATTGCGGACCCGAAGGGCTTGCTAATGTAATACTGTTATTTTAATAATACCACAGTATCGGGAGTGAATAAATCCCCGGTATTACGGATAGCATCAGTTCAGGGGCGGTTTTTGCCTGTGCCATTCGGTAGCCTGCTCATAGGCATAGCCGATGCGCAGCAGCGTCTCCTCGCTGAAATGTTTACCCAGGATTTGCATTCCTGCCGGCAAGCCGCCTGGCAGACCGGCCGGTACCGAAAGGCCGGGTATCCCGGCTATGTTCACGGGCAGGGTACAGACATCGCTGAGGTACATCTGCATGGGGTCGTCGGCTTTTTCCCCGATTTTAAAGGGCACGGTGGGTGAAGTTGGAGTGATAAGGGCGTCGTATTTTTTAAAGGCCTCGTCAAATTCACGCCGTATCAGGGTGCGTACCTTCTGGGCCTTGAGGTAGTAGGCATCGTAGTAGCCTGCCGAAAGAGCGTAAGTGCCCAGCATTATACGCCGTTTGACCTCGGGACCAAAGCCAAATTGCCTGGTCTTTTCCAGAGCGTCCCATATACTGGAGGCGTTTTCATAGGAAAACCCGTATTTCACACCGTCGTAACGCGCCAGGTTTGCCGAAGCTTCCGAAGGGGCAATAATATAGTACACTGAAAGGGCGAAACGGGTACTGGGCAGGGAGACGTCCCAGTCGATTTCTGCGCCCAGTTCTTCCAGCTTTTTAATTGCTGCATGGATCGAATCCCTTATTTCAGTCTGCATGCCCTCCACGAAATATTCCTTCGGTACCCCCAGCCTGAGACCTTTGAGGTCAGGGACCAGCGCTTGGGTATAATCGGGAACAGGACAATCAACCGAGGTGGAATCCCTTGGGTCATAACCGGCTATGGCGTTCAACACCAGGGCACAGTCCCTGACGTCTTTTGTCAGGGGGCCGATCTGGTCAAGGGAACTGGCAAAAGCAACCAGTCCGAACCGGGAAACGCGGCCATAGGTTGGTTTGAGCCCTACGACGTTACAAAAACCTGCCGGTTGCCTGATGCTTCCACCGGTATCGGAGCCAAGGGTATAGATGGCTTCATCCGCTGCCACTGCAGCGGCCGACCCACCGCTGCTGCCTCCGGGGACCCTTTCAATGTCCCAGGGGTTGTGGGTTGGGAAGAAGGCGGAATTTTCCGTAGAAGAGCCCATGGCGAACTCGTCCATGTTAGTCTTTCCCAGTAGTACCATTCCCCGGGCCTCGAGTTTTTCGACGACGGTGGCATTGTATGGGGGAATGAAATTCTCCAGCATCTTCGAGGAGCAAGTCGTCCGGAGGCCCCGGGTACACATATTATCTTTAATCAGGCAGGGGATTCCCCTCAGGTAGCCATTTTCTCCAGAAGCTAAAGCTTTATCGGCTTTCCCGGCATCTTCCAGGGCCCGCTCGGCGCTCAAAGTAACCACGGCTTTAACCCTGTTTTCAACGCTTTCGATGCGCGCTAAAACAGCTTTGGTCAATTCAACCGAGGATATTTCTTTTTTACGCAGGAGATCCCGGGCCTGGTGGATTGTTAACTGGTGCAGGTCCAAATTACCCTTCCTGCTCAAGAACTGCCTTAACGCGGAAGAAGTCATCTTCCCGCCGCGGGGCGTTCATCAGGATTTCTTCCTGGGAACTGGAAGGCATTACCACGTCGTCCCGCATGACGTTCTTAAGGTCGACGGACTGGGCAGTGGCGGGAACATCAGAGGTATCTACTTCCTGCAATATGGTGAAGTTCTCCAGGATATTGGACAGTTGCTCCCGGAATTTCTCCACATCCTCATCGCTGAGCCCTATTCGAGCCAGTAAGGCTTTATTAAGTACTTCTTCCCGGCTCAGTTTCATAATGTTCCTTCAAAAATTTTAACGTATTATACCATCATACTTTGGATAGAGACAGCTTTGTTTCAGAACGAGTTACTGTCAACGAATTGTTGGTGTGTTATGGTATCAACCGGCAAATGTTAATAGCTGGCATTTAATTCTCCTTTTTGTAAAAGGAGTACCCGCGAAGCGGGAGAGGTATTAAATACCCCGTCTGCTCCGCAGACACCCCTTTTGAAAAAAGGGGAATTTTTTATAAAGACCTACATCGGGGTTAATACCTCATTTAAAGACAGTTGCCGTCCCGATACATCGGGACTCTCCCGCCGGGCGGGATCCCGCAGAGCGGGGTCGGAACGGAGAACGGAGAACCCGGGGAAGTGAGACAATATTTTGAGAGTGTCAGCGGGATTTTGCCAGGGGAAACTTGAAATAAAACGTGGACCCCTTGCCCGTTTCGCTGGCAGCCCACACCTTGCCCCCCTGTGCTTCGACGAGTTGTTTTACTATGGTCAGTCCCAGGCCGGAGCCGCCTGTGTTTCGTGAGCGGGAGGGGTCGGCCCTGTAAAAACGTTCAAAAAGATGCATAATGTCTCCTTCCGGGATTCCGGGTCCTGTATCGCTAACGGAAAAAAGAGCGTTACCGCTGGTTTCAACAGAGGCAGCGACGGTTATTCTGCCTCCCGGCGGGGTATAGTTGACAGCATTGTCCAGGAGGTTGCGTAAGACCTGGGACAATCGATCCCTATCCCCGAAAACGGGCGCCATATCCCCGGAGACCTGGATGGTAACGGAAATGTTTTTACTTTTTGCCTGTCTTTCAATTGCTGACACGGCACGGGCAATAATTTCAGCCGTATCGAGTGGTTCGAGGTTCATCTGAAGTTGCCCTGCATCAGCCATACTCAAAGTTCTCAGGTCGGATACAAGGCGCGACAGGTGAGTAGTTTCATCATGGAGGGAAGTCAGCCGTTCCCGGGTGGGTTCTATAACATTATCCAGCATGGCCTCCACTTCACCCTGGAGCAGAGTAAGGGGCGTCCTTAACTCGTGAGCTATGTCCGCGATCATGTTGCGGCGTGATTCCTCGTTCCTTTCCAGGCTTTCAGCCATGGAGTTAAAGGCTCCGGCTACCTGTCCGACTTCATCCCGGGAGTTTATCCGGACCCTGTAGTTCAAATTACCTTTGGACACTTCCCTGGCGGCCAGGGAAAGACGGCGCAACGGTAAAATGATTTGTCGGGCCAGTATAGCGCCCATCGCCAGTGCAAGGGCTACAGCGGCTCCCCCTGCCCACCATAGATAGCTACGAATGTTGCTGAGGAATTCCGCCTCGGCGGTACCCATTGCCTGGATCATTTCTCCGCCTCTCCCCATCATCCCCTGTCCGCCCATCATCCCCTGCATCCGTCCAATGTGTTCCAGGTACATCCCGAATTCGGAGGTGGTGGCCCTGTTTATTAAAAAAGACAGGACCAAAACGCTTAAAACAGCAACGAAGACAAAAGCCAGGATCAATTTGAAGGAAAGGCTATGCATTCTAATCATTTCGGGTATTTCCAAGTTTGTAGCCCACCCCGTGAACAGTGACTATCCTGCAGGCTCCGCTATCTGCTGCTGCCCCCATTTTCTGGCGCAGGTTCTTTATATGGGTGTCGATAGTCCTGTCATATCCCTCGTACTCCATTCCCAGCACCGTATCAAGGAGCTGGGCGCGGGTGAAAACCCTGCCGGGGTTTTCCGCCAGGGTTGACAGGAGTTTGAATTCAGTGTTTGTTAAATTGATCCTGGTTTGACCGCACGAAACTTCATGGCGCAACAGGTCTATAAAGAGGGGGCCGATTCTGATTTCTTTTTGCTCCCGGGGTTCCCTGGCACGGCGCAGGACGGTTTTAACCCTGGCAGCCACTTCCCTGGGACTGAATGGTTTGGTCACGTAATCATCGGCTCCCAGTTCCAGCCCGATGAGTTTATCCGTATCTTCAGCCCGGGCGGTCAGCATTATTATGGGCACGTCGGAGATGCGGCGTACCTGGCGGCAGACTTCAAGGCCGTCCATTTCGGGCAACATTAAATCCAGGACTATCAGGTCGGGGTTTTCTTTCCTGAAAAGTTCCAGGGCCTGTTTGCCTCCCCCGGCGCTGACTGTCTGGTAGCCATCCTTTTCCAGGTATAGTTTGACCAGTTCCACGATACGGGGTTCGTCATCGACGATGAGAATTTTTCCGTTGCTCATGGTTTTCAGATTTCAAGAATTTTCTTTGGGGTATCCAGAGAGATTTTGTAACATTATACCTCAACATTCCCTGTTCGGACGATATGGTTTATTTGCCCGTTTACAAACGATGGAGTCCCTGATTCAGGGACTCCATCGTGACATGTTCGATATGCCCGATTATTTAATTTATCGGCCCATCATTCCGCCGTAACCGGTGCCGTTAGCGTAACTACCACCCATCATTCCGCCATAACCGGCGCCATTAGCGTAACCATTGCCCATCATGCCATTGCCCATCATACTGCTTCCCATCATTCCCTGGCCGTGCATTCCGCCCCAGCCAGGTCCGCCGAAACCTGAGGAATCATGTACCCTGTCAATCATCCAGTTTGCTTTTTCGGTCATAAAGGCCAGCATCTGCTCTGCCTGCTCTGCTGTGATATTGTCATTGGCTACCAGGGTTTGCAGATGTTCATTATGCGAAGCTATGACGGCTTCGATGAGAGCATCGCGGGTAATGTTTCTTGCTTCTGCTATTTGGGCCAGGGTCTTACCCTGCTGGAGTTCAAGAGTCAATTCATCGGCAGTAAGGCCAAGGAAATCTGCAATTCCCTCCATACCGGAGTTTATGCAGGTAACGTATTCGCCACTGGTGTCTCCGCTCTGCATGGGACAATTATCCTGGTCGAAGTCGGCATTTCTGCTGAAAGGCATTGAAAAAGGCCCTCTTTGCCCCAACGCTGGTATGGCGTTGAAGGCGATAGTTCCGGCTACCAGGACTGCAACAAGGCTTCCGAGAATAATTAATTTTTTCATTTTTTTGTGATGTCCTTTCTTTCGTTATTTTTATAGTAATCATAAAGTTTAAATGTGGAGAAATTATGAAGTCTGTGTGGAGATTTCGTGGAATTATCGTTTAATTTTTGATCGCTGGTAATTCAGACGACCTGTTGAAGGGGATTACCTGCCAGTAACCTGAACAGAAAACAGCTAAATATATTCAAGTTTCAATTAGCCAGCTTTTTAAGCTGCTCATAACTGGTAATGGAGGAAACAGCTCGAACGAAGTCGCCCAGGGAAGCATACCGTTCCCGTAGTTGTTTCAAGTCCCCGGCCACCGGACTGGATGATGCCGGTGA
This sequence comes from Dehalococcoidia bacterium, assembly GCA_030689845.1. Lineage (GTDB taxonomy): Bacteria > Chloroflexota > Dehalococcoidia > JACQUA01 > JACQUA01 > JAUYHV01. Next base: position 3,000 of record JAUYHV010000268.1, on the reverse strand, counting down.
TCCACCGTAGCTTCCGTGGAAAGCAAAATAGGCCTGGTTTAATTTTCTTATGTAATAGCCGTTGTCCAATAAAAAACGGCGCTGTTCTTCCATGTACTGTTCAGCTTCTTCAACTTTTCCTTCACGGAGGTATTCATCCACCGTTACCCGTATCTGTCTCATTTCCCTGTTAAAATTGAAGCCTTCTCCGTCGCGCGGTTTCCTCGCCCTTTGTTCCGTCCTGTGGATGCCATAGAGTTCCAATATCTTGTCTGCTATTTCATTGCCGATAATATCAGCAGAGGTTTCGTTGATTGTGCGTAATGCCTGGTTGTCGCTATAATGCCGCCCCAGAGGACGGAAGAACAAGTAATGGTGCACCCATTCGTGTGCCGCGGCGGAAACAGTGAAATCCAGGGATGCAGGGTCTGCGACCATGGCAGGGTATGTGGCAACGCCGCCGATAGAATCTACCAGGGCTGAGTAGTCCAGTTTTTCCAGTCTGTTTTCCAGGGCCGCCATTGTTTCAGCCGGGAGAGGGGCTTTGAGCAGGACGGAATCTTTAAGTTCTATCCTTTGGCGCGGTGAAATTACCAGGACACTCGGCAAGGCGCTCAGTTCTATATCTACCGGGGGAAAGAAGAAGTTCACTCCCGGAGAAAACAGGTAAAAGTTTATATTTTCCTTTTTCAATTCCACGGTTACCTGCGCTTCAATAATTGCTTCGACAGTACCTTTAAGACGGGCACTTTCCCTGTTCAGAGCCGCCAGTTCGGTTTCCACGGCATATTTTTCAGGGTTTCCTCCAGTCCCGTTATCTGTGAAAGTGCGCTCCAAAGTATCCTGTAACTGCTGCCTCTTGCCGCTGATTTCGAAGTAATTTTTCACAATATCGATGTAATCGGGTTTGCCGGCATAATTTTCTGCTTGAGTGGGGCTCAGGTTGCGGTTCCACCTGTTGAGTATGTTTTCCATTTCCCACCGTGCCAGGGTGAACATATAGGGGTTGGCTATCCCGTAGAAACTATCCGCTTTGAAAGGTGCTGCCCCGGGTATAAAAAAAATGAAAGCAATCAATATTAAGAGAAGCCAGCACCGCCGGATATAGCCTAAAATATAACTTAATCTGTTGCTTAACAGCATAGTACTATCCACGGTAATTATATCAGTTTCGTATCCAACGTAATCATAGACATCAGGCGATGTATTATGACCGGGACGGTGTTTTACGATTTACCAGGTAGACGACGGGATATTGACCGGTTTACAAGCTAATGTTATGATTCATTCATTGTTACGGGTTTTTATAGGGTGTCAAGGTGTTCCAGATTTTCCCGGTTACATTGAACCCAGGTTAGAAAAAATAAGAGTTGCCCGTGAAAGAATTGTAGCAATCTTCGAGATAGGCTTTATAAAGAAAAATAATTGAATCTTTTGTTGTTTTTTAGGACTGGAATTGACTTGGGTTTTTAACTTTACGGGAGTTTATTAACGGTGAAGTCTCAGGCTTCCTGTAAAAGTAGATATGGCGTAAGATACCTCCAAGAGAAATAAACAGGGTCTGAGGACCCAAAAGGAGGGCTTACGCCATGAAGAGAATACCACCATCGAGCAAGCTAAGACAAGAGGTTGAGGAGATGTTTATTGGGTGGGAGACGGAGGGGCATCCGCTGGATAACTTTGTCAGGTTAGGAGCCAGGTATATGCTTCAGGTAGCTGTGGAGCAAGAAGTAGAGGATTACTTAGGCAGAGCTCATTACCACCGGGCTTCCCGCCGAAAAAATGGCTGGCGCAACGGCTATGAGCCAGGAAAAGTAAAGACAGCTGACGGTATATTGGAAATAGACTTGCCGCAGCTAAGAGCCACAGGAGAACCTTACCACTCACGATTAGCCCAGATGTTCCGAGGAGGTTCCGATGTCCTTGGGAAGATGGTAACCGAGATGTATGTTAGGGGGCTATCTACCAGGGATGTAGAGAATATGTTCATCCAGGCCCTTGGGCAGCGGCTGCTCTCCAGGAGCAGTGTGAGCAGGATTACTCGTCGCCTTCAGAAAGACTTTGACACATGGAGGAAAAGAGATCTATCAGAGCTCAGGGTACTCTACCTCTTTCTGGATGCTATCTATCTTCCGTTACGGCAGGGGGTAAAAGAGAAGGAGGGCGTGCTTTGTGCCTACGGTATCATGGAAAACGGAAAGAAAGTGCTCTTGCACCTAGCTCTGGGCAGTCGCGAATCCTACGATTCCTGGCTCACTTTCCTTCATGATATGACTGCCAGAGGACTTGAGGAGCCACTGCTGGTAACTTCTGACAAGCATAAGGGCTTAAAGAAGGCAGTTAGGGAGGTATTCTCTCATGCCTTCAAGCAGCCATGCCTGGCGCACAAGATGCGTAATATTCTATGCAAGCTACCCAAGAAGATTGAGAAAGAGATGAAGCCGCTGATAAATCAGGTATACTATGCCTCTAGCTACGAGGAAGGGCTAAAACTGGGCCATGAGCTTGTTACTCGCTTCGAAGATCGGTATACCTCGGCCATGGAGTGTCTGGGAGAGGATCTGGCGGAGTGCTTGACCTATCTTAGGTTCCCACAGATTCATTGGAAAGTAATTCGTACCAGTAACCTCATAGAGCGGACGTTTGGTGAGGGTAGGCGGAGGACCAAGGTAATTCCTCGTTTCCCTACCGAGAGCGCCGGGTTAAGGCTACTCTATGCCACGCTGATAACAGCTTCGCGAAGCTGGAAAGGCGTCAGGATGCCCCCTGACATCTGGTTTGAAATAGAACTCTTGAAACGAGAGGCTTTTGGTGAGCCGAGACAACGGATTGAAAAAGAACTGGTGATGGTGTAGAATGCTTAGCAGTGGAGGTATTCATGCCAGTAGTTTTTACAGGAGATTTGGGACATATGTCGAAAACCGCTATCTTTGACCCACCACTAACCACAGTCTTTGACCCACCCGGGTGATTAAGTTTTTAACACTTTAAGATTTGGTTGTCAACACCTCCTTCCGCCGA
>JAUYHV010000260.1 GCA_030689845.1 Dehalococcoidia bacterium | reverse complement strand
AGCAAGCATCGCAGCCTGTTTGGCATGACCTGCATATCTCTGCTTTAAAGAGATGATAATAAACTGCTGCTGGCCTATCTCATTCATCCAGACCTCCCGGATATCGGGTATCCCCGATTTCGTCAACCAGTTGTACATCATTGCGCTACGGAGGGCGCCAATAAAATAAGCACAATCGCTGGGAGGACGGTTGGGTGGAGCGCCAAGAATAATAGGATTATTCCGGTAATAAACCCTTTTTATCTCTATTACAGGTTCGGGTCTGTCCTTACTCCCGTAATACCCGAGAAACTCACCGAAAGGCCCCTCAGTCATTTTTTTCCCCGGGGGCGACCACCCTGTCATGACGATATCCGCGTCAGCCGGAATAGGCAGACCTGTTTCATCGTCCTCTATAACATCAACCGGTGCGCCGGTCATCGCTCCCGCGAAATAATATTCCGATAAGGGTTCATGTGGGACTTCCACTCCTGAAATAACGAGGTAGATTGGATGCTGCCCGATGGATACCGCAACGGGTGCTCGTTGCCCGCGGGAGTGATATTTATCGTAATGCATCCTGCCGTGTTTTCCAACCGATATATACAGGGCGGTAGTATTTTTATTGTGAAGCATAACCCGGTAACAGCCCAGGTTAATCTCTCCACTATCCGGGTCCCTGGTAATCAACGAACAGCCGGTTCCAATATATCGCCCACCGTCCAGTTCGGCCCACCGGGGAGAAGGGAATTTAAGGAGGTCAACATCATCACCTTTTTGGATGTTTTCCGTTACCGTACCTCTGCTTACTATGCGTGGAGCAAATTTGTGCAAATTGGTCTCACACTCCAGAAGCCTGCTCTTGAGAGGGCCCAACAGTTCCCTGGTTGTTTCAACATAGGGAAGACCCAGTGCCAGCGCAACTCTGCCCGGGGTCAGCAAAGCGCCTGTAAGTACACGGTATCCCTGAGGATAGTCCACTATGTTATCGAATAACAGGGCGGGAGGTTTCTCCTGCCGTGCATTCAACGCCGTCAGACAACCTATCTCCAGGTCCCAGTGAGCATTTTCAACCTTTTTCAACTCCCCCACATCTTCTATCTGTTTTATCCACGTTCTCAAATCACTCATTTAAAATAGCCTTCCCTCAATGTTCCGCAAATCGAATATTTGAAACGGCATATTTCAGCCTGCCATGAATTGTTCACTCTCCGGCGATATTGAAAGGATAAATATCCAATAAAAAAGTCTTATTTCCTCTCCAACTCCTTTTCAAGCTGCTGCAGGGTCATTACCTGAGCAAAAGCGTGGGCAAGAGTACTCACGACAACCTTTTGGATTAAATCCCTCGGTATTGTTTCTCCATCAATGCCAACCAAATCCCTGGTCAAGCTGCCGTCACTGGGGTAAATTACTTTGTAGTCCCTGTTGGCCGCATCCCTGGCCGTTGTCTCACACCCTATGTTGGTCGAGGCACCGCAAATAATTATAGTATCTATGTTCCTGTTTTTTAATATCATTTCCAGGTCGGTACCAAAAAAAGCGCTATAACGACGTTTCTCTATAACTATGTCACCCTGCTTTGGGGCAATTTCGTGGTATATGTTTACCCCATTAGTGTCTTTTATCAAAGCACGCCGTTCTTTAATGGACTTCCAGAACGTCTCGGCCAGGCCCATATCGCTTCCATCTTTCCTGTGGGCATGCTGGGTATACACAATTAGGACCCCTTTTTCCCGGGACAATTCTATGAGTTTTTTTAGCTTTGGTATCAATACGTCTCTCACTTCAACGTTCTCAAGAGGAGCGCCGGGAAGAAGAAAATCGTTCATCATATCAAAGATGATTAGAGCGGTTCGAGAAGGGACTAATTCGTAGCTTACCATATTTCCTCCTGAAAACTTATTATGTTAATTTACGACCTAATTTATAAAGACGCTTGTATACCCAGGTAAAATCCGGAGCTACGGCATAAGCCTTTGCCAGTTCTTTGGAAGCACGCTTGTATTTTCCGGAATCCCTGTTTTTTGCAGCTTGTTGGAGGTGAAGTTCCGCTTTCTCCGTATCAAATATTTTCTTTCTTTTTTTCATCAGGGCGTATTCCAGGTTTTGCAGCCTATCATCGGCAAATTCCAATTTCTGTTTCCTGAGTTTAAGATATTCTGTATACGTGCTTAAGGCCTTGTCTTTTTGTTCGAGTATTACGTACATATGTGCAAGGTTCAGGTAAGTAGCGTCAAATTTTGGCTGATATTTTACTACGGTATCAAATTCCTGTATGGCCATCGGTAAAGACTCATCGAGTTTAAATTGAACGTTAACACCCCTGATTAACGCCAGTTCCGGCACTACCATATAAGTCCTGCCTAAATCAAAATGGTAGCGCCATTCATCAGGATTAGCCATTGATGCCTGCTTCAAATGCTGTATCGCATCACCAAGATCATAATCCCTCCTCTTATAATCCCGCAGTTGCAGCGCTTTTCTCCAGTATCTTTTATCGTCGCTAAGAGGTGACCAGAAGAACATTAACTAATTCCCCCTCCGTATAATCTCAATATGGGTTTAAACATTTAACTGTGTATCCCACAGAAATGGAACGTCTTTAAGAGCGATTTCTGCATCCAAAAGCGTAAGGCAGTCAGGGCAACAATATTCGCGGAAAGAGTATACGTCTTCTCCTACCTTATGTTCGTTCACCAGGGGACCAGCCTTTTGTATGGGCGACTCGTTAAACGAGGCAAATTCTTTATAATTTTCTTTTGCCGGAGAAATTATTTGACCGCAGCGGCAGCACGTATAATTATGTCCCTCGTAATCGACAACAGATAGCTGTTCATTTATAGTTTGTACTACTTTTCCCTTTTTACCATCTCCAGGCAGCGCCTGCAAGTTATTCTTCTGCTTCCAGGACATTCTCTGGTCTTTGATTTCCTTCCTCCGCGCTTTGGTTTCCTCCAGGTTTACTTGCATTGTTTCAATATTCAGGCTGACACCGTAAATATTCAGGGCTGTTTCAGTTGTTACCAGGTTATTGTCTACATCCTGAGCAACAAGAGCAGGGTTACGCGCGATGGGATCCCCGTACCCACCTCCTCCCACACCCCTCCCCGAATAAACATCGCCTTTTTTGAAAATGGTATTAATCATTGCAGGCAATATTTCCAACTTGCCTTCAATCTGACCGATGTCCTGAGGTAACTCTCCCCTATCCAGCAGTTTCTCAACATTGGTATTTCTTTTAATGAGCGCAATATGGGTGTTAGCCGGATAGCCTCCGTTTAGTCCCACTGAATCAGGCTGGCGGAGTCCCATACCATGGATTACTTTATTCGGGATTTCATCGACACCGTGGCAAATATACATAGTGCCCATACTTACTCCACCCCTGTATTTCCCCGGCCCGCCGGTGTCCGGTTCCTGCCTCCGGTAAAGATACAGCATCGGGTAACGAAACTCGTAAGTTTCTGCATTCGCTATAGCACAGGATACTGAACTTAAAAATCCCCCGGTGTCAATTCCATCTTTGTAGGTGCGGGCGCCGCCGCCACCTGCCATAAAGTCAAGAATGGTAGCGCCGAAGTTATCACCATGCTGGTTCGTCCCGAAAAGCTCCTCGACGATAGACGACCCTTTCCACAGGGCCATGGCATGTTTCCGGTATTTTTCATTGGTTAGAAGCATCCTGGCAATACACCCGCTGGTGACATTTATTACCGACCAGTTACCAGCTGTAGTTGCTTTACAAACACCGGCAGGCCACTTAGCATGTACGACAGTGCCGGGCTCGGACATAATATTTGCCACCCGCATAGCACCTGCAGGACACCACGGTATATCGTAACACAGGTATTCCAGCATTACCGTCAGCAGGCCGGCCCTGAGCCCGGCATAGGTACAGTTAATAACGGCGGGTGCCTGGGGTGAGGTGCCTGCAAAATCAAAGTTTAGAGCCTCTCCCTTTTTAGTCATTGTCAGATGGGTTTGATAAATACTCTTTTCGTAATCCATATACGAAATATGCCGCCACGTCCCATCGGGAAGCTCTTTCAATCTGTTGCGGAGCTTGCTTTCGGTATATTCAATTATCTCATCTATTACCGCTTTGACTGTGTCGACACCGCGGAGTTCGCATATCTCTTTTATCCTGCGTTTAGCCTCGTTATTACAGGCTATTTTAGCCTTGAGGTCAAGACCGAGCAATTCAGGCAAACGAGACCGTCGAAGATAATTTCTTTCTACATCCTTTTTTATCGTCCCTCTTTCTATAAGTTTAATAGGAGGTATTACAGGAGCTTCTTCAAAGATTGAGGTGGCACCAATGCTTACCTGCCCCTTACCTGATCCACCTACATCAATCTGGTGTATTACCGCTCCGGTCCAGGCAATCATTTCCCCGTTCCAGAATACCGGAGCAACCAGAGCGACGTCACTCTGGTGCATAGCGCCTACATAGGGGTCGTTACAGAGAAACATATCGTCTTCGTATATGCCGGGGTTCTCTTTGTATTCCCTTAATATATCCCCAACGATCTGTTCAAGTGAAATAGCATGGACAGTTATATAGGCGCCTATTGCTATCACTTCCCCGCTGGCATTCATGATAGCGGTATTATAATCGAAGGACTCATTAGCTACGGGAGAACCGGACACCAGCCTCAAAGTTGCGCCAGCTTCGTCGTTAATAGCCCACATTCTGTGACTCAAAATTTCAAAAGTGATCGGATCTAAACGACTTTTCATTCCATGGCTCCCTTATTTATTTCGCCTCAAGTATTATGTTAAGATATTCATCTACTCTCGCAGTTTGCCCCGGATGAATGACTATGGTCTGGTCAATTCCTTCAATAATAGCGTGACCTTCAATAACATTACCTGCCTTCAATTTGGCCAGGTCATATATATTTGTCGGGCGGAAACCGTCGAACTCGCCAAAGTAAACGTCTCTAACCCCTTTGCGCCCTTTTTCGGAATTCGTTGATTCCAACGGGTACCTTGGCAGACTTGCCTTGCTCACTTTCCCAATCCCGGTTACCCTGAAGGTAATCATCTCAATTCCAGCTACCTTGTATGCTGTGCCTTTCCCATATCTATCCTCATACCTCGTCTCAAATTCCTCAATAATCCGGGAAAGTGAACCGGATGTAAACTTATCTCTGCCAACATCATTCCGCAACTCGTGAACCTGGCCTTTGTATCGCATATCAATGGTCCGTACCAAAGTTGTGGTTTCTAAAGGAACTCCTTCATTATTAAAGTCATCTTGAATTTCCTTTTCGAGTTTCTGGAAAATACTGGTTAATCTTTCTTCGTCTCCGGGAGCCGACATAGGATCGGAAAGTTCCTTAACGTGAACAATATCTGAGGCCGCAATACCAAAAGCAGAAAATACCGAAGCCAATTGTGGAATTACGGATAATTTTACGCCAACATCCGGGCCATAGGCCCCGACGTGTCCGGGCCCTCCTCCTCCGAAGGCAAAAAGTACAAATTCCCTGGGGTCATAACCCCTCCCTACAGTGACTTTCCTGATAAGGTCAGCCATGTGTGAATCTACGATGTCAAGAATTCCCATGGCGGCTTTATAAACATCCATTCCAATCGGTCTGGCAATCTTTTCTTCAATTGCAGCTAAGGATTTATCCCTATCAATTTTCATCGTTCCTCCAAGAAAATATTCCGGATTATACCTTCCCAGGACGAAATCGGCATCGGTAACTGTCGGTTCCAGCCCCCCCAGGTCGTAACACACGGGGCCCGGGTCTGCCCCCGCGCTCTGAGGACCGACTTTCATTATCCCGGTCCCTTCCTCTACCCAGGCTATGCTGCCGCCACCTGCCCCGACGGAAGTTATATCAACCATAGGGATGGATATCCTGTACTTGTCAAAAACGGGATTACTGAATTCTGTTTGCCCTTTTATCACCAGCCCGACATCGAAACTTGTTCCACCGACATCACTGGTAATAACATTCTCATAGCCCGCTTCTGCTGCAAGTATCCTTGATGCAATGGCTCCTCCCACCGGACCGGAAGCCAGGGTTGTTACCGGTTTGACGCATGCTTCCCGCGCTGACATAAACCCACCCATGGACTGCATTATCTGAAGCGGATATTTTAACCCGTTGTCTGATAATTTTTTTTCCAGAGCAGAAATATATGTAGAGGTGCGAACTCCAAGATAGGCATTCAAAGCGGTTGTAGCGCCGCGCTCATACTCTTTAATTACCGGGGCCAGTTCTGACGAAATGCTCACGAATATATTGGGGTACTGTTCCGTGATAATACTTTTTATTTTAAGTTCGTGGGCTGGATTCATGAATGACCAGAGAAGGTTTACCCCTATTGCCTTGACTCCCCTGGCAACAAGATCGGCCACCACCTGTTTTACTTCCCCCTCGTCCAGCTTCACCAGGATATCTCCTTTGTAGTCCACCCTCTCAGTTATCCCTTTTATCAGTGAACGGGGGACCAGGGGCACGGCTTTGTCGAGTTCCCCGATATTTGTCAACTCGCTCTCGTTTAAACCGGCGACTTTCTGGTGTATTCTTCCAATAAGGAGAGTATCTTCGTGCCCTTTTGTGGTTAAAAAGCCGGTTTTTGATCCCGTCCGGGTGATCAGTGTATTGGTAGCAACAGTTGTACCGTGCCCGAATACTTTCACCTGTTTAAGGAGATCGTTTCGAGACTTACCCATAGATTGGGAGGCCTTGTCAACCGAATTTATTACTCCCTGGGAAAAGTCCCGGGGGGTTGAAGACGCCTTTGCCGTTATTATCGTGCCGTCGTCACCAATTACCACGCAGTCTGTAAATGTTCCACCGGTGTCGACACCAACGGTATATGCCATGTTACCTCCGTTACAATAATGTTTTTTAGTCGAGTTTACGAAAGTCAAAGAGTCTTCTGTGGAAAATCAATATTTAGCATAGAGAAGTTTATTATAATCGTGAGCTATATATTTAACAGCTAGTGGAGTGTCTCATAAATGGCCTTACAATCTTTGTCATTCCGGGCTTGACCCGGAATCCAGTCTGTTGCTCTGGATTCCCGCTTTCGCGGGAATGACACCAATGGCACCGCAAATTGTAAAGAGATATTAGAGACACTCCACTAGCTGTTAAATATATAGCTCACGATTATAATAAACTTATCTATGCTAAATATTGATTTTCCACAAGTGACTCTTTATCT
>JAUYHV010000254.1 GCA_030689845.1 Dehalococcoidia bacterium | reverse complement strand
ATTATGAGGTCAACTACATCGGTAAAAGATTCTTCGACTCCGCTCAGAATGACAGGTGGTAAGCGTGCCCAGCATGACAGATGATGCGAATGGCTTTATTAATTTCCTATTCTTTGCTTCTTGATATTTACACGGTATAGTGTATAATACTTTGAGGTTAAAATGAAAAAAAACAAAGCAGCCTGGACAAAAGAAGAGGTCCGCGCCTTCAGATACCACATGGGCTGGACGCAACAGGATATGGCAGACAACCTGGGAACCCGCCAGCAAACCATCAGCGAATGGGAAGTTGGTCTTTACCTGCCCCGGGGCACTTCGACCACCCTGTTAAGTATTGTGGCTGAAAAAGCCGGGTTTCAGTACCAGCCCCGGCCAGCCGAGGGCACCCAAATATCCAGGGTTAAAAATAAAAATAAATCATTACCCCGGCGATAACCCTGATTAACCGGGGCAAATAACGGGCAAGGATGCTTTTTAGCCCGGACTGTTATCTTTAAAAGCAGCGAAAATGAACAGCATACCTACCCCCGGAGAAAACTACCTGGTCCGCCAGTGGTTCACCCAGAAAGGGTTTAACATCCCCCTGAGCACAACCACCGGAGAAAAGTTAGCCGTTATTTACCCGGGAAAACACAACAAGGCAGCAGGTCCGGATTTCAAAGGGGCTATCCTTGCCCTGGAAAACGGGGAATTGCTTTCCGGTGATATAGAGATAGACGTTTCCAGCCATGGCTGGCGCTGCCACGGTCACGACAGGAACCCCCTTTATAATAAGGTAATACTTCATTTAGTTTTTAAAAGCGGCGCAAAAATAGTCGAGGGAGAAGCCGGGTTAAACTTTAAAAGGGCTGAGTTGATTCCCAACGGATATACCGGTCCCGGAAATGGCCAGGATCACTATCACCGGGAACACACCTGCCCTGCCGCCTTCAGGTTAAAAAGAGCTGATATACAAAAAATAGTGGAAATGGCCGGCCAGCAGAGATTCCGCAATAAAGCATGGCGGTTTCAACAAGCGGTAACAACCCGCGGAACCGGACAGGCTCTTTACCAGGGTTTCATGGAGGCTCTCGGGTACTCCCATAACAAGATCCCCTTCCTCCGCCTCTCGTCCCTCCTAACCTGGAACGAACTGTCATATCTCATGGGAAGTAAAACTCGTGACCCTGCCGACGTTGAAGCCCTTTTCCTTGGAAGCGCGGGGCTATTACCAAGCCAGGCTGAAAATAAATGTCCTCACTCAACGGAGGAGGCTGTTACCGTGCTGGAAAATAGCTGGGCTTCGTGGAAAAAACGTCAGTTGCTGCAACGGAGGGACTGGGTATTTTTCAAGGTGCGTCCTGCCAATACCCCACCACGGAGGATTGCAGCCGCTGCCTACCTGTTAATTCACCGGTGGCTGCCGGACCCCGTAGAAAGTCTTTTGCCTTTTTTGGAAAACAAGGACCACCTGGCAAAAATCCTCGTGGCTCCCGCGGGGGACTACTGGACCGACCACATGGATTTCAATGTCCCGGCCCCGTACAGCCGGAACTTGATCGGCAGGGACCGCGCCGGGGAAACTGTTGTCAACGTCTTTTTGCCCTTCCTGTATGCCCTGGGCAACGTCAGGCGCTGGCACAAATTACGGTCGCATGCCATGGATATATACATGTCATCCCCTGCAATGGCGGAATACGGCATAAACCAGGTAATGAAAAACAGGCTGCTCGATTGCCTTCCGGGAAACACAGCCCTTCAGCAGCAGGGACTTCTCCATATTTATAAAAATTACTGCTGTTCTCAAAGGTGTGCCACATGCCCTATTGCAAGGAGCCGCCTTTTACATCACTGTGAGAATACTCCGGACGAACCCTGTTGAGTCGTCAACGGCAGACCCGGTACAACATCCAGGTTCAGGCCCGACAACCGACCTGCCATCCAGTAATAGTAACCGCAGACAGCAACCATGGCAGCGTTATCGGTACACAGGCTCAGCGAAGGTATGAAAACAGGGACCGGCGACGTTTCCTGCAAGCTTCTCCGCAGAGGGCCGTTAGCTGCCACGCCTCCGGAAAGCAGCAGGCATTTTACTCCGCGCCTCCGGGCGATGGCCGCAGCCTTCCCGGCCAGTACCTCTACCACGGATTCCTGGAAAGCTGCCGCGGCATCAAAGACGTTGGGGTGGCTTCCCGGGGAAGTTGAAAGGGTTTCCGAAGTAACCAGGCGAAGTAAAGCCGTTTTCATCCCGCTGAAACTGAAATCATCGCTGCCCCTCAACCAGGCTCTGGGCAGCTTAACTCTTTTACCGTCACCGTGCTCGGCGGCCTTTTGAACGGCCGGCCCCCCGGGATACCCCAATCCGAGGAGGCGGGCAGCCTTATCGAAGGCTTCTCCGGCAGCATCATCCCTGGTGCGCCCCAAAAGAAAGTATTCCAGATGGTCCCTCATAAACACTATATCGGAATGCCCGCCGGACACTATGAGACACAGCAACGGGAAAACCGGTTCCTCCTCGCCGCCGTTGTCTTCGATAACCCAGTTGGCGTAAATATGGGCTTCGAGGTGGTTTACAGCGATTAGAGGGATATCCCAGGCCAGGGCGAGAGCCTTGGCAGCGTTAACCCCTACCATTAACGAACCTGCCAGCCCCGGGCCGTAGGTCACGGCTATGGCCTTCAGGTCCCCCGGCTTGATATTAGCCTGACCCAGCGCCCGGTCAACCACGGGAAGAATCGCCAGGATATGCTGGCGGGAAGCTACCTCGGGGACTATGCCGCCATAGCGGGCATGGATATCTACCTGAGAGGCAACAACATTGGAAAGGAGATTTCTTCCCCGGGCAACGGCTGCTGCTGTCTCATCACAGGAAGTTTCGATACCCAGTATATACGGTGATTCTATCATTCGAATCCTTAACTTACCGGTTGGGAGATCAACCGCTTTTATGATACCAGATTTAAGGGTTTCCATAAATAAATTGATTTTGCCAATGTTTCCTGAATTCCAGTTACCAGCGTCGCCCGGTCCAACCGGGTCTTAGCGGGTTCAGGTTTTTGACAGCATCCGGCAGGGGTGCTATCATGAATTTAGATAGCTGTCAGGTCAAACAAACAGCGAAACTCCGTTCTAAAATACAGGGCTAACAATATAGTGTAGTGTCTCTAATATCTCTTTACAATTTGCGGTGCCATTGGGGTCATTCCCGCGAAAGCGGGAATCCAGAGCAACAGACTGGATTCCGGGTCAAGTCCGGAATGACAAAGATTGTAAGGCCATTTATGATACACTACAATAGCATCCTGGGAATATATGCTGTTTTCGTCTCGCAAGTTTTTCAAAGTCAATTATGGTGAGGATAATTGAGTGTCTGAGTTTTCCGGTAATTCAAAGGTTAATAAATTTACCCGTTTCTCATCCCGGGGTTCTGCGCCTTCTAACCAGCAAGTTATTTTCAGATTAAGGCTGAAATTCGAAAGAGTTGAAGAACTAAAATACATCTCCCACCTGGATTTGATGCGCCTCTGGGAACGAGCCTTAAGGAGGGCGAAACTTCCCCTTGCATATTCCGAAGGATTCACCCCCCATCCCCGGATTTCCCTGGCAGCGCCTCTTGCGTTAGGCGTCACCAGCGAGGCAGAACTCATGGACATTTTTCTGGAAAGGCGGATTCCTTCATCGCTCATCGCCACTGCTGTGCCTCCCCAGTTGCCTCCCGGCATAAAACTGCTGGAAACCCAGGTTATATCCCCCTCAGCACCCTCCCTCCAGTCCATCGTGCGTTTCGCCGAGTACCGGGTACTGGTAACTTCTTCAAAAAATGAGGCTGAGGTTACTGCCTCCATGGATAGCCTGCTTTCAGCGGAATCCCTTCCCTGGCAGCATAACCGGGACACCGGTCCCCGCCGGTACGATTTAAGGCCTCTTATCGAGGACCTGTGGCTGATAAGAAGCCAGGAAGACGATTTTCTTATCGGCATGAGATTAGTTCTTGGCAGCCAGGGGGCCGGCAGACCGGAACAGGTGACCGCTGCCCTGGGGTTTTCTTCCCCACCCGTGTCCATTCATCGCACCGGCCTCCTTTTAACCCGGAGGGAAAGCGACCGTGGGTAAAGATTCTCCCCGGCATTTAAAGGGAACACCCCGGCAGTCCTTCCGCAAGTTACGGGAATTATCGGTTGTTGAAGGCGTACTGGGTTTTCTACTGCCGGCGGTTTTTTTGTTTTCGGGAACGGCTCACGGACTTCGTGACGTCTTACCGGATGCTTTTCTTGTCCGGGTAGCTCTCTATACTATCATTGCTGTGGCCATTTACTGTATTTTCTACATTCCTTTTTTCCTTTATAAAAATATTTTATTGCCTCGCCCCTCCGGACAATCAGTTCACCCGTGCAAAGGCCTGTTAATAGACCAGTTAAAAATCCTCGGCCTCGGCACTGGGGCGGCGGTCCTCCTGGTGGTGGCGGTTTACAGCTTGATGTCCCTTTTTGCTGCAACCTGGTGGTTATGGGCCGGGCTGTTTATAGCCGCCCTTTCTTTTTTTCTTACAAAAACAACCCCATCCTTAATACTCCCCCTTTTTGTTGAAACTCACCGGCTGCCAGATGCTTCCCTGACAGGGAGACTGAAAGACCTCGGCCGGAGGGCCGGAGTAAGGATAGATGGGGTTTTCTCAACCGGTGAAAAGGGCAGGACCTTTTTAACCGGGATAACATTGCTGGGAACGGGTAATTCCCAGCGGATCGTCCTCGACCCTGAAGTGATGCGAAAATGCACTCCGGAGGAAATTGAATCCGTAGTAGCTCACGAAATGGGACATTGCCGCCACAGTGATATCTTGCGTATTATGCTTATACAATCCTGCTTTATTATCTCCGCCTTTTTTGTAACTCACCTGGTTTTAATAAAACTGTCTGCTCCTTTGGGTTTTTCCGGCCTGGCGGATATCGCCAACCTACCCCTGGTTATCCTCACCATGGAAGCCTGTTTTTTTCTGGTGTCACCGCTTCTGCGGGCTTACAACAGGCACCTTGAAACTGCCGCAGACATCTTTGCCCTGCGCCTGACGGCCAACCCAGCTGCTTTCATTACAGCTATAACAAAACTAACGGGCAATAACCGGGACGAAGCGCCGCCCACCCGGTGGGAAGAATGGTTCTTTTTCGACCACCTCCCCCTGTGTAAACGCACAGCCATGGCCAAACTCTTCGTAAAAAACGAGGGAATATTTGCGGTTGACAATCCCGGGTTGATTGCCGGTACCAACTGATATGCTGAGATTGATCCTTGTCAGGCACGGTGAGACAGAACGCAATTCCGTTATGAGACTTCAGGGAGGAAAAAGCGATGTTCCCTTAAATGAAAAAGGGGGAAAGCAGGCAGCCCGGTTGGGTTATGCCCTGAAGGATGAGATGCTCACGGCCATTTATTCCAGCCCTTTACAGAGGGCGTTGTATACTGCCGGCGCTATTGCAGGATATCACTCCCTGAAGGTCCAAACCGTTGACGATTTAGTAGAGATAAATATGGGAGCTATCGACGGCTTGAATATGGTGGAGATCATGGCAAGTCACGGCCAATTCTGGCAGCGATGGCACCAGGGTGATTGTTCCCTGGAGCTTCCGGGGGGAGGCGAGTCCCTGAGGCGGGTCCAACAACGGGCCTGGGCTGCGGTCCAACGCATAATCCGGAGCCACGATGAAACTTCCGTTGCCATTGTCAGCCACAGCATCGTAACGCAGACCGTGGTCCTCGCAGCTTTAGATTCTCCCCTGGTCGCTTTTCCCCGTTTCACTCCGGGAGTGGCCAGTATAAACATCCTGCACATTCAAAATAATTTTACCACCCTGAAGGTTCTCAACGATACCTGTCACCTGGAGGGAGTTTAAAAGCATCAGGAAGTGTCTTTCTCCCCGGTTGTCCTGCCGGTCTCTTATTGTATTTTAAAATATTAATATCCCGTGTAATGCAAGAGATATGAAGCGGTAATGAATACCCCCACAGAGATGATTTCTTCAAAAGTTAAGCAGTCCCTGCAGCAAAACAAACTGGTGTCTCCGGGCGAGAAATGGCTGGTAGGTGTATCGGGTGGACCTGATTCTGTTTGCCTGTTGCACCTCCTTAACCTGTTAAAAGATAACCTGGGTATAACACTGCATGTAGCCCATCTCAACCACGGTCTCAGGAGCCGGGCGGCATCCGCAGATGCCGATTACGTCGCTGACCTGGCCAGGCTACTGGGGATCCCTTATACCGGTGCAAAAAAAGATGTCAGGGGATTCAAAAAAGAACATCATTGTTCCCTGGAAGAAGCCGCCAGGGAGGTCAGGTACCTGTTTTTATCACAGCTGGCGGGAGAGGTAAACGCCGATAAAGTAGCCGTGGCCCACACTGCAGACGATCAGGCTGAAACCATTCTTCTACATCTCTTGAGGGGGACAGGCAGCAAAGGGCTTGCCGGCATGTCAGCAGTGGAAAAGTGGGATTCCTGTTTTACCGGGGCCGATATCACCGTAGTACGTCCCCTTTTGGATTTATGGCGGTACGATACGGAGGCTTACTGTGAATACTACCGGCTGTCACCCCGCCGTGATGCCAGCAACAGTTCACCCCGGTTTGTTAGAAATCGCATCCGCTCCGAGTTGTTGCCCCTGCTGCAAAGTTTCAATCCCAGAATCAAGGAAAGCCTGGTAAAAACGGGCCAACTCGTTTCAGGGGAGCAGGAAAGTTTGCGGGCTCTGGCATCAACCTTAGAGGATAAACTTCTCCGCAAGGAGGATAACAGGGTTACCCTGGATATTGATGGAGTCCTGGCCTGCTCCTCCTCCCTGCAAGGACATATTCTCCGCTCTGCCTGGAATTTACTGGCCGGCAATCTCAGGGACCTCGAGGCCCGGCATGTTGAAAAAATGAAGCTCTTGCTACGGCAAAGAACCGGGACAAGAATCCACCTCCCCGGCAGGCGGATTTTCTACAGGGAATATAACCAGGCAATCTTGATTCCAAAAGAATACACGGCCACGGTTTCTCATGAACCCTTGAAACTGAAAATACCCGGTGAAACCGAAGGAATGGGGTTCACTTTTCGTGCCTATTTCGTCCCTTGCCAGGCTTTCCAGGAAAAATCCCTTAATCGCTACCAGGCATATTTTGACGCCCGGGCAGCGGGCTGTGAACTGACCATAAGACCCCGCGCGCCCGGTGACCGGTTCCGGCCATTTGGAATGCAGGGGGAGAAAAAAGTTCAGGACTTTATGGTTGATGCCCGGGTCCCCCGGAGGCTGCGGGACAGTATCCCCCTGGTATGCTCCCCTGAACATATCCTGTGGATCGTTGGATGGCGATTGGACGAAAGAGTGAGAATTACCGGCAACACGGAAAAAGTCCTTGTAATAGAAGCTATCCCCCGTTAATCCGGATGTTTGGCCTTTCTTACAGGATCTTTGAGGAACAGGCTGATAATGAAATTGCAGAAGAGAAGTACACCTGCCCCCATAAAGGCAACCCTGTAATCATAAGCCACATCAAATACATACGCAGCCAAAACCGGCCCCAGGGCGGCTCCTATGGCATAGGCCATGTTCATCACCGCAAAAACAGCCCCAAAATGTCTCAGGCCGAAGAATCCCGCCGTTAAGGCCGGGACGAGGGGTGAGACACCGGCATAAGAAATACCGAATATGGCGCCGAACAGGTAAAAGACCCAAACATCCCTGGCATAAATAAACAGAAAAAACATGGGCACCTGTAAAATCAAGGCGGCACTCATCGCGCGTTTCTGGCCTACCTTTACGGCCACCGCCCCGGTGAGTATCCGTCCGGCAATGCCTGCCGCTCCGGTAATGCTTATTATAAGTGCCGCCCTGGTAAATTCAACACCCACATCCACCGCCCTGGCGACCAGGTGTACTATTACTATCTGAAAACAAAGGGCAGAACTGAAATATATTACCAGCAACTGCCAGAACGGCAATGTTCCGGAAGCTTCTTTCCGCGTCCAATTATTGGCAGCAATTGCCTCCACCTGCGGACCGGATGGATTTTCTTTTACTTTTACCTTTGCACCGTCAACAGTCAGTCCAATCTCCTCGGGGCTACTTTTTAAAAAGAAAATAGATGGAACACCAAAAACAAGTATCATGAGACCGACTATCATGAAAGCAAACTGCCAACCATAAGAAGCTACCAGGGGACTGACTATCAAAGGCATAAGCATCTGGCCGATGCCGAATGCGGAAAGGACTATTCCCAGGGCCAACGGCCTTTTCGCGTTAAACCACCTGGAAATAACGGCAACAATGGGGACATAAATAGCGCTCATTCCCAGTCCCCCTACTACGCTGTAGAAAAGATACACCTGCCACAATTCGGAGACAAAGGCGGAAAAGAACCAGCCCACACCGGTAAGGACAACGCCGACAAAAACCACCTTCTTTATCCCGTATTTATCGCTGAGGGTACCGGCGCCTAAACAAAAAACCCCGGAAATGATTCCCCTTACGGCAACCAGCGCCGAGATTTCAGTACGCGAGCTGTCGAAATATTTTGTCAGGGGAAGCAGGAATACTCCGAAGCTGTAGTGACCTCCCCAGGTCAGGAAAAGGATAAATGTGCACAGCCCAACAATTATCCACCCAAAAAAAAGCCTCCCTTGGAAACGGGGGCTGGAATCATTCACAGGATTCTTCGCCAGCGCCAGCTTTGACCGGAGGCTGTCCTGCAATACGGATGAGCCGCGCGCCCAGTACCTTCTTCATATGTTCCAGGGCAAAACGGTGTGCTCCCGCATCAAAAGAAGCTACACAATCGACGGGGACCTCTACCTGGAGCCCCATGTTTCGCGCATCTGCCACGGTGTGCATAACACAAATATCCGTGCAGACACCACACACTACCACGGCTTCCGGGCGCATTTCATTAATCAACCCTTCCAGCCCGGTCCTGAAGAAACAGCTAAAACGTCTCTTGGGGATTATTTTACCCGGGACAGACGCCAGTTCGGGGATGATTTCCGCCTCCTCAGTTCCAGCTATACAATGAGGGGGGAACATGGCAAACTCTTCGTCGTCCGGAGAATGGTTATCGCACAGGAAAAATATTTGCGAACCCTTTTTTATCTCGTCCTCCAGAAGGCTGCGAACATTAGGAATAATGCGCCGGGCCGCCTGGCCGCAAAAGAGGGGATATTTTTCTTCAAGAAAACCCTTAAGCATATCAACCACAATAACCGCCCTTGCCATCTTTCAACCCCCTTTAATATGACTTTTTTTGAGTTTTCCTAAACCGCGGCTCGGGTGAAAACGCATGCGCAACAGTCCCTTGATATCCTCCCAGGCGGTTTTTCCAACGTGAACCGTCGTTCCCGGGTCCTCCGCCCACTCCACTGGCAGTTCCTTTATGGAATAGCCACCTTTCTGCGCCAGAAGCAGTAGTTCGGTATCGAAAAACCAGTTTTTATTCTCAACCAGAGGGACGAGTTTCTGAGCGACCTCCCTCTTTATCGCCTTAAAACCGCATTGAGCGTCGTGAAATCCGGTAAAGAACATAACCCTGACCATGAGATTATAAACACGGGATACGAACTCGCGCTTGGGGGAGCGCACTACCCGGGATTCCGGTAGCAACCGGGAACCTATGGATATATCATAATCCCCCTCGATGGCGGCAATCAACAGGGGAAAAGCCTTGAGGTCGGTGGAAAGGTCAACATCCATGTACCCGACAATATCAGCCTGGCTTTCCAGGAGGGTTTTATACAGGGCGTGTCCCCTTCCCTTCTGGTCCAGGTGCACCAATCTCACTTCCGGGTACTTTTTAGCGAGTTCCCCGGCAATTGCTGCTGTTTTATCCGTGGAACCGTTATCCGCAATGGTAATAGTACAGGTATTTCTTACGTTTTCCCTGAGAAACAGGTCCAGGGTGGCAATACTTCCGGGCAAAGCCTCTTCTTCGTTGTAAACAGGGATGATTATATCCACGCTCTTCATATTATTTCTCCGCTGCCGGCGCCGGCTGTCCTTCAGTCTCCTCCGGCAGAACCAGGCGGCACTGCTTCAACAGCCGGACGACCTCATAGGGGTCGCTGGATATAACGCAGGCGGCATAAAGTTCCATGGTGCCTATATCACAGGAACCGCTCTTCTGGTCTCCCCTGTCAACCATCCTGGCAATAATGGGAAACCCGGACCAGTTTTCCCTGACTTTCCACGGCGGAGGAACAAAGAGAGCCATGTTAAAATTCGTCACATTCATAGAATCCCGCAAGCACGCCAGGGCATGATAAATATACTCTTTAAAAGGTGTATCATATTTATCAGACATTATCATTATTTCTTTTTCTTTAACCGGTGTAAGGTATGCCATCAATCTCACCCCATCCATTTCCACGGCCAGCCCCAGGGACTGGTGTACACTGAACAGGTCATCGAAATAATCGCTTTTATAACGGGACCTGTAACGCAATGCTGCACGGCGCAGGCCCTCGATTTTTGCATAATGCATACCGCGGCTTAGTGTCACCTGGGCATGGCCATGAAGCAGGGATGCCCCAGCCCTGCGTAAGCAGTTCCATAGAAAAAAGTAATACTTAGCCGATGGATCAGCATCGTGAGCCTTTTTTGCCCACTCCCAGCCCGTATCCAGGTAATCTATAATTTCTTCTTTGTCAAAGTGAAGAGGGTTATAATCATCGAAAATTATGATTCCGTGGTAGGCATCGTACTTAGCGATATTGCTGGCCGTCACCGTAAACTTACCTTTTACGCGCCCGAAAGTGTCGGCAGGGGTGCTGTCCATGGGGCGGCGTAAAGGATCATCGAAACTGTGGTCGATTATCCTGGCTTCGATCATCAGTTTTTCCCTGGTCTCGATGGGACGGCTGGCCCGCAGCCGGTTAAACAACGCCCCTTCAAATGTGACCAGGTTGGTAACTTTAACTATTTTCTGTTTTTTAGTAGCATCGATAGAGCCGAACTGTTTTTCAATCCATGGAAGCATAGAATCCGGAGGCTCCAGTTGCCCTTCCCCGGCGCTCATGTGGAATATACGCCTGAACAATTTCCTGTCTTCCCGGGACAGCGCCTTTACACGGATATCCAGGTCAGCTATTCCAGACAGGTTATGGTTGACACCTTCCGAATTCCCGTTCAAATATTACTGCCTTTGATACTAAGATTGCCAATAATTATACGTTATTCCTGTTGTATTTTTATAAGTTCATCCAGTTTCCGGGCTGCTTTCTCAGTGTCTCCGTCTTCCAGCGCCCATAAAGACTCTTCCAGCAATCTTACCTCCCATCCGAGATGTACGGGAAGAGCCCAGCCAACACAGAAACAAGAAGCAATGTCAGCCCGCCACTCATGGGCTTGTTTAATTTCTATTATGCTCTTCAAATGCTCACGGCATTCCTCGAGGTTTTCATTCTTTCGTATTTTATTCCTCAACGCCGTAAAAGTGTCTTTATCAACTGTAATCATGGCCTGTTTTGGTATGATTCCTCCCCGGGTGTCAGGTAATTCAGAAACCATTCGTTTTCCCAAATTTGTTAACTTTAATCAGTGCTTGAAATGCCTGTGACCCGTAAAAATCATAGCCATTTTGTGTTTATTTGCTACCTCTATTGCCTCATCATCTTTTACAGAGCCCCCGGGCTGGACAATAGCTTTTATCCCCCCGCTAGCAGCCAGTTCAACACCGTCAGGAAATGGGAAAAAGGCATCTGAACCCAGGACGCTGCCCTGTGCCTTTCTCCCGGCTTTTTTCAGCGCCAGCTCCACGCTGACCACGCGGCTCGGCTGTCCTGCCCCCATCCCCAGCAGTTGCTCCCCTTTTGCCAGCACAATCGCGTTGGATTTAATGTGTTTTACAGCCCTCCAGGCAAAAGCCAGGTCGACCATTTCCCGGGGTGTCGGTTCCCGCTTTGTGACTACCTTCCCTATAAACTCCTCTTCCCCAACGATATCCCATGTCTGAACCAGAAGACCGCCTACTACCCTGCGGTAGTCGTAACCTTCAGCTTTACCGCCCTTCCGGGGCTGTACCATCCCGGGGAGAGCGAGAAGGCGGAGGTTTTTTTTATTTTTAAAAACTTCTGCTGCTTCCGGGCTAAAAATGGGAGCTATAATTGCGTCATAATGGGTCTTGCCGATTTCCTGGGCCAACCGCAGGTCAACGGGCCGGTTTATGGCTACAACGCCTCCGAAAGCAGCCACGGGATCGCCCTCCAGCGCCCTGGTATAGGCTAAAAGCAGGTCTTCGTGACTGGCAAGACCACAGGCATTAGTGTGCTTGATGATGGCCACGGTCGGTGACAGGTAGTCCGATGCCGCGGCAACGGCAGCGTCCAGGTCGAGGATATTATTGAAGGACAGTTCCGGTCCGCTCAACTGCTCGGCTTTGACCATGCTGTTGTCCGTAACGGAAACTGCCCCGGTTTCGCTGTAAAAAGCGGCTTTCTGATGAGAATTTTCCCCGTACCGCAGATCCTGCTGTTTCTTCAAAGAGATAGTCATTTCCCCGGAGAACCCAGTCCCCTGATAAAGGTACCGGGCGATAGCGGTATCGTAAACTGCCACGTGCTGAAAGGCTTTCTGGGACAACGTGCGCCGGTAGTCACTGTCAAGGCCGCCCTTTTTTAATTTCTCCAGTACAGGCTGGTAATCGGCCGGGTCCACCACTACCAGGACATGGGGGAAATTTTTAGCCGCAGCCCTGATCATAGTTGGTCCGCCGATATCTATATTTTCCAGGGCCTCGGCCAGGCCGACTCCGGGTTTTGATATCGTCTCAACGAAAGGGTACAGGTTTACAGCCACCAGGTCTATCGGTTCGATTTTATTCTCCCGGAGCTGGGCCATGTGAGATTCCATGTCCCTCCTTGCCAGTATCCCTCCGTGGACTGCCGGATGCAACGTCTTGACCCTCCCATCCAGTATTTCAGGAAAACCGGTTATTTCGGACACGCTGTGCACTTTTACCCGGTTATCTTGAAGGGCTTTTTTGGTACCCCCCGTGCTGAATAAATCAAATCCCAGGCCTGACAACCCCCGGGCGAAATCAACAACACCATTTTTATTGAAAACGCTGATTATTGCTCTCATTTGACCTCCATAGCTTTATCGATATAAAACAAACCAGGGTAGTCCGGTTAAATAACCTTGTCGTGTAATTATTTTAAATGTGGAGTGCCGGCAAATCAGCAAAGCTTTTTAACAGGAAACCCCTGCAGAATCAGGCCGGACTGTTTCCAGGGCTAACTTGTCCATCTCAAGTTGCACGGGAATCGGGTAGTCCCCGGTAAAACAGGCAAGACAAAATTTTTCCCTGGGTAAACCTACTGACTTTACAAGTCCATCGAGACTCAGGTAACCCAGGGAATCGGCACCGATAAATTCCTTTATTTCAGGGATGGTCTTTTGAGCTGCAATCAGTTCCCAGCGCGTTGCCATGTCCACACCAAAAAAACAGGGGTGCCGGATAGGAGGAGCACAGATGCGCATATGTATTTCTTTGGCCCCGGCCTTTCGCAACATGTTAATCACCCGCGGTGTTGTTGTGCCACGGACTATACTGTCATCGACTACGACGATACGTTTATCCGAGAGGACGCCGGGCATGGGGTTAAATTTGAGCTTTACCCCGAGTTCCCTGATCCTCTGATCAGGTTCAATAAAGGTCCTTCCCACGTAGCGGTTTTTCATCAGTCCCTCCCGCAATGGTAATCCTGAACAGCGGGCGTAACCCATGGAAGCAGCTATGGCCGAGTCCGGAACTCCCATCACCAGGTCGGCATCAACGGCATGTTCCTTGCAAAGGGCCTCGCCCATGGCCTCCCTGGCCGGGTAAAGCAGTCGCCCGTCGATAATGCTGTCAGGGCGGGCGAAGTAAATATATTCAAATATGCAGAGCGCCTTACGCCCGGAGGGTTCTTTAAAGCTGTCGATACCCGACTGGTTGACAACAAGGATCTCGTTGGGTTCTATCTCCCTGACAAAATCCGCCCCGATATGGTCCAGGGCACAGGTCTCCGACGCTACCGCCCAACTGTCCCCCAGTTTACCCATGCACAGCGGCCGGACGCCAAAAGGGTCTCGAACAGCTATCAGGGAATCTTTGGTCATTATTGCCAGGGAATAGGCTCCCTGCAAGCGTCCCATGGTATGCCTGATCTTCGCCACCAGGTCTTTCCCCGGAGAGGCGAGGATCATCAGGGCAATCACCTCGGAATCAGTAGATGAAACGAATTTATACCCGGAATCCTCCAGTTCCTGCCTCAAATACCCGGCGTTGACAATGTTCCCGTTGTGGGCCAGCGCCATTGGCCTGTTTGAGCCATTTACCAGCACAGGCTGGGCATTCGCCGGGCGGTTGGAACCAGTTGTGGAGTAGCGGGTATGTCCGATAGCAATGTGACCTTTCAACCGCCCCAGGACATCTTCGTCAAAAACCTGGGACACCAGCCCCATATCGGAGTACACCTGGATATCCCGGCCGTCGGAGGTGGCAATGCCGGCGCTCTCCTGTCCCCGGTGCTGGAGGGCAAAAAGGGCAAAAAACGTTAACCTGCTCACGTCCTCGCCAGGACCGTATACCCCGAATATCCCGCAGGCTTCGCGCCAGCCGAAATCCACTATATTTTATATCTCCAGCGGAGGTATCCGAACATAGAAGACAGATTTACCTTTCACAATTATTATAGACTGCCACCGCCCATTATTACAAACCTTAATCAGTGGATAAAGCCTTAAAAACTCCATCCTGCTGCTGTAAACTTTAATTCACCGATTTCAATTTCGTTGCGGGACACAAAATGCCGAAACAATCTCAGGGTTACCAGTGTCACCGAACGAGACTGCCACGCTTCCCACGCAATAACAGGATAAATGGAGTTTGTACACATACTTCACCGATAAAAAAAGCCCGCCGAACGGCGGGCTTTTTGTTGAAAAACCTTTCCGATGGTATTGTTATGAACTAATAGGACAAACCCCGGGATGAAATCCCCTGATCATTCCTCTACCCACCCCCCGATCATCCGGCGTCCACCTGTCTTTCAGACATCCTCCCTTAAGGGTTACTTGATTCCCCACCTCGGCGGTATTCCCTTATTATCAGGGGTAATGCCACAATCAGATAAGCGACATGCACTATCACCCTGGCCCACTCGGCCTTAGCGGTGTAACCGAACATTACGTTGAAAATGGAACCTATAGCGCCTTTGTGGTGCCAGATGCTGTCCCCCACTATCCCCAGGGAATAGGCGGCTCTCCCCAGCCACCCCGTATCGATGTTCACTATTTCAAAGTATTCCAGCAGTTCATGGACTCCGTAACCCGCCAGGCCTCCGGCCATCAGCACCAGGAGGATACTGGTAAAATAGAAAAATTTCCTCAGGTTGATTGCCATTCCCATTTTAAAAATGGCGTATGACAGCACCAGGGAAGATAACATGCCCAGGACGAAGCCCAAAAGGGTCCCGGTGGTATCCTGCACCAGAAACGGGGTCAGAAAAAGAACTGTTTCAACGCCCTCTCTTGCAACGACGATAAAGGAGAAGACCAGTAAACCCAGCCCTGCTCCCCGCGCCACGGTTATCCCCCCTACCTTTTTCTCAATCTCCGATCTCAAGGTTTTTCCCCGGGTCGACATCCAGTATATCATCGAGGTAAGGACTATCACTGCTACAAAAGCGGCAATGGCTTCGAATAATACTCCTGCCTCTTCTGATATGCTGCCATATAATGCCCAAATAGCAGCCCCGAATATAACACTGGCGCCTGCGGCCAGGTACACTCCAATCCACACGGATTTTTTCAAAACGGAACGGTCGGTCCGGGACAGGTAAGCCAGTATTATGGCTGTAACCAGCGCCGCTTCCAGTACCTCCCTGAAGGTCAATAAATACGAACCAAGCATGTTTCCTCCTTATATTTGTATGTTTATATGCTTATAATTATTATTAGCATATACTAATATATCTTTTTTGTCAATGCTCTTATCACTCGACAGGGGTTTTTGATTTTTCCGCATTTAAAAGGGGAGCTACCCTGCTGCTCCATGCCGGAGCGCCCCCTGGGAAGATTTGCTTCATATACCTGCACAAGCTAAAATAATCCACCAGAGTCCCTTTAAAAAGAACTCACCAGGAGGCAGAATGGAAAATGGGTGAAACATCTATAGACTGCGATTTGCTCATAATCGGAGGCGGACTGGCTGCCGCCTTCGCGGCCATCGAGGCAAAAAAAGCCGGGGTAGAATCGGTACTCCTCGTAGATAAAGGCAGGGTGGGACGCAGTGGCTGCAGCGTTTTCGCTGCAGGAGTTATGGGGGTATTTTTCCCCGGGGAAGACAACATGGACGCCTGGCTGGCCGAGGCTGTCGAGGGCTCAGAATACCTTACCGACCAGGAGCAATTGTGCGACCACCTGGAGCAGATATACCAGAGGGTGCTTGACATGGACAGGTACGGAGTCGACTTCCGCAAACCCGGCGGCAAGTTCGAACGCGCCATGGGCCGAGGCGCAACGCCTGAGACGAAACGCAGGATGATAATGTTCAACGGCGGGCTCCAGATGATGCATTCCATGAGAAAAGCCCTGGAGGGCGCGAAGGTAAAGTTCCTTGAACACATTATGGTCACCGGCTTGTTGACTGCGGAGAGTGCCGCAGCGGGCGCCGTGGGCTTCGATACCCGCAACTGCGACTTCTATACCATAAGAGCCAAAGCCACTATCCTGGCATCCGGCACCTGCCGTTTCAAAGGGAGGCAGCCGGGGCACAGGTCGAATTCGGGTGATTTAACTGCGGCCGCGTTCAGGGCAGGAGTGCAGTTGATGGGCTACGACTGCACCCAGTATAACGCCTTTCCGGTCCGCTATGACATAGGGCCTGGCATGAACATGTACGTCGGGCTTGGAGGCAGGTTCACCAACGCCAAAGGGGAACGTTTCCTGGAAACCTACGACCCGGTAATGAAAGACAGCACCCTCCTCAGCCGCCTCGCCGCTTCCATGGCCCTGGAAGCCCAAAGGGGAAACACACCTGTCTACATGGATATGACCCACTTCACGCCGGAGAACGTTGCCAAGCTGAGGGCGGTGCTCCCCCTGCCAATGAAGATGTACGAGGCTGCCGGCATAGTGAAGAATGACAGGTTTATACAGAAACTTGAGTGGATGGTAGCCTCTCCCGATACCAGGGGAGGAGTCATGGTAGACCGGCAGTTTCGTACCAGCCTCCCCGGGCTGTTCGCCGCCGGTGACGCCACCCCCAGGTGTTTGACACAACTAAATTGCGCCCTCCCCGGAGCGGCAACATCGGGAGCTATAGCAGGAAGGACGGCAGCAGCGTTTGCCCGGGACTCTAAAATCCGGGAACCTGGCAAAGAGCAAGTTGAAACCCTCCGCAGGGAAGCCCTGTTGCCCTTGACCAGGAAAGATGGGATCGAACCCGACCAGGTGGTCCTTTCTCTCCAGGAGGCGATAGCCCCGTATAACATCCTTATTCTGAGGCGCGCCGACCGTCTTGGAAAAGCCCTGGAGGAAATCGAACAAATAAGGGATGACCTGGTACCCAAACTCCACGCCTATGACCCCCACTACCTGCGGATGGCAAATGAAGCCAGGAACATGGTTCAAACGGCGGAAATTGTTCTACGGTCAGCCCTGGCCAGGAAGGAGTCCCGGGGAATTCTGCGGGAGGACTACCCCTACACGGATAATACTAACTGGATGAAATGGGTCCTTGCCAGGGAGTCCGGCGGTAAAGTTACCGTGGAAACGGCTGATATGCCACTAAACCGCTATCCCCTGAAACCACCGGCGGGACGGGTCCTCCACACCCTTTGGCAGGCAGCCATAAAAACAGGCAACGCCAGGCTGGTGGACGATGTAATCCAGTGGGTGAAGTGATAGTCAATTCACTCCAGTCCAACCCCGCAGGTACGATTCAGCAGGAAGGGGGCAGTTCGGGCCCTGGTGAATGGCTTCAGGTTTGGTGTGAGGCCATCCTTGCCAGAATGTCTTTTTCCAGGACTTTTTTGTCCACCTTTTGCCCGGCGGCTACCGTGGGCAGGGTGTCTACGGTTTCCAGCCTTTCGGGCAGTTTAAATGTAGCCAGGTTTTTACTTTTTAAAAACAATATCATTTCTTCAAAGGTCAGGGACTCGTTGTTTTTCATTACCAGGTAGGCACAGGCCTTTTCACCCTTCAGGGCATCGGGCATCCTGACCACGGCAGCCTGGGAAACTTTTGGATGGGTGGTAAGGAGGTCCTCAATTTCGGCGGGAAATATGTTCTGGCCGCCCCGGATGATGACATCTTTTTTCCTTCCCACTATAGTAAGGTTCCCCCGGTCGTCGAACTTGCCCAGGTCACCCATGTGAAACCAGCCATCCTTTGACCAAGCCTGCCATGTAGATTCCGGGTCCCCGTAAAAACCACCCACACCCCCCGGACCCCGCACCACCACCTCACCCACTTCCCCTTTTGCCGCGGGCCGCCCGTCATCGTCAACCAATATCACTTCCGCCCCGGCATAGGGTCTTCCCACCGTGGCAACTCTTTCCTCGAGTGACATATCAAACGTGTGTTCACACCCAACGGATGAATCTATAGCGCTGTAGGCCTGAGTTATCCTGCCCATTTTCCTTTCCACCTCCATTCCAAGATCGTAGGGCATTGTGGCCCCGGAACTCCAGATACAGCGCAGGGAACTTAAATCATACTTCCCGAAGGACGGATGCTTCAGCATCATGTTCAACTGCGCGGGGACTGCCGGCAAAAAGGTTATTCGTTCTTTCTCAATTAGCTCCATAGCCTTTTCAGGGTCAAACTTGTCCAGTAACACAACCCTGGCAGCTACAAGGATGAAACCGTAATATATCGGTCCGTTGGGACCGCCCAGGGCGGGGCCGATACCTCCGTAGATATCCTCCCCGGTCAGTTTAAAATCTTCGTTCCTGCTTCTTTCCCGGCACATGGTGGAACAGATGGGGTACTCAATGAACTTGGGGAATCCCGTGGTACCGCTGGTGGCCAGGATGAGGGAAAATTCCGTGGCCTTGCACCTGTCCCTTTCCAGTAAATTTGGCGGGGAAGTCTTTTCCATCGGTTCCGCAGCCATGGCCTTCAACGATATTCCACCCTCCGGGACATCCTCCCCTGTCACAAAAATATGCTTTAACCACGGCCTCTTTTCCCGAAGGCCGGATGCCATTTCGAAGTGATCAAAGCCCCTGAAAATCCTCTGCACCACCATGGCAACGGGCTGCATTCTGTCTATTATTTCTTCCACTTCTTTCTGCCTGAAGGAATGCAGGATTGGCAGGCAGAGGATGCCTGTTTTTTCACAGGCCATGCGGAGCATAATACCCTCGACGCAGTTAGGTAACTGTATGACAATTAAATCACCCTTTTTCAGCCCCAGCTTCAGAAACCCCAGTGCAACCCTGTCTATCCAGAGCCTGGCCTGCCCCCAGGTGAGCCTGTTGTTAGAGTCGACCAGGGCCATTTTTTCAGGATATAAAAGGGCGTTTCTGTCCCATATCTGGCTGAAGGTGATTTCCTGCCAGAAACCCTTCCTGGTATATTCCTCGATCATTTCAGGGGTGTATCTCGTCGCCTTAGCCATTTTTTACACCTGCTTCGAAAAAAGGGTTAAACGGGCTTATTTTTATTGGTAAATCTTTACTAACAATATAGATACCATCGGTTAACAGCCCCCGCACGGCGGGTTACGGGCCGCCATAATTTTATTGCCCCTTATTATTAAAGTCAAACTTTTTCCGTTATATTTGTTGCCCCCCGGTTACAACTGATATAATTTCCAGCGCAACCCTGTTGTTGAACGGCAAACTTTATCGGTTACCAGGAGGTAACAATGTCAAAAGAAACTGTAGATGCGCGAACACTGGCCTGCCCAGCGCCGGTAATGCGGGCAGCAGAGGCGATGAAAAGAGCCGGTGAAGTCCTGGTCATCGTCGATAATCCCGCTGCCCGGGACAATGTCTCCCAACTGGCAAAAAACGAGGGGTGGAGTTCTTCTATTGAAACCAGGGATGACGGCATATACCTCACCTTGAAAAAGAGCAGCCAGGCACAACCGGCGAAAAAGGGCGAATCCGGTAGTGTTGTCGTATTAATTGCTTCCGAATTCCTGGGCAGGGGTGAGAATGTTCAACTGGGCAGTCTGCTTATGCAAAGCTTCCTGCATACCCTGAACGGCCTTTCCGTCGAACCGGAAACAATAATTTTCATCAATAGCGGGGTCAAACTGGTCGCCGTGAGCTCCCCGGTGATAGAAGACCTCAAACTCATACAGGCCCGGGGTATCGAGATCCTCGCCTGCGGCACTTGCCTGTCCCATTTCAACCTTCTGGATAAAGTGGCGGTGGGACAGGTCTCCAACATGATGACCATAGCCGATACCCTTCTCAGGACAGAACGGGTTATAAGCCTGTAATTCTTTTCAAAGAACGGGGACCTGCGCCGTGAAAAATAAGGAAATCACCTTCAGGTCGGAGAATTTATCTTTGCGGGGGCAGCTTTTCCTGCCCGAAAGTTTTAAAAGCGCAGGTCTTCCCGCCCTGTGTCTGTGCCATGGCATCCCCGCCAGGCTGCCCGAACCGGGAGACCAGGGGTATCCCCTGCTGGCGCAAAGTTTCTGCGACATGGGGTTAATAACCATGATTTTCAATTTCCGCGGCGCCGGACTCAGCGAAGGCAACTTCGACATGATTGGCTGGGCCAGGGATTTAACCGCTGCCGTTGATTATCTATGGGAATTGCCGGGTGTAGACCGTTCCCGCCTGTTGGTCATGGGTTTTAGCGGCGGAGCCGCTGCGGCAGTCTACGCAGCCGCGGCGGACGCCAGGATAAAAGCCCTGGTTACCTGCGCCTGTCCGGCCAGCTTTTCCATGATCGAGGCTCCTGAGGGAAGGCAGTCCTTTATGCAGCAGGCCAGGGAAGTCGGGATATTTAAAGACCCCGGGTTCCCGCCTTCGGAGGACGAATGGGTGGAACATTTCAGGGAGATTGCCCCCATCAAATGGATTTCCATGATTTCCCCCAGACCGCTCCTGATAGTCCACGGTGACCGGGATGAGCTTATTCCCCTGGACCATGCCCGGCAACTGTACAGCAGGGCAAAAGCCCCTAAAGAACTGGCTGTCATCCCCGGGGCGGGACACCGCCTGCGCCTTGAGGATAGAGCCATGGATACGGCCCGCGGGTGGATTAAAGAGCAGGCCGGCCTATAAGGGGGAAACGGACGATGGGTGTGAGGCAAAAGATGTGACCCCTGCTAAACGTCATGATATAAAAAAACCATTCTTTTAAAAAGCAGAGGGGCAAAATCTCTTTGGAGATTTTGCCCCTCAAGCCCAGCTTTCAACCCGGTTTCACGGTCCCTTAAAAAAACGTTTTTGCCGGAAACAACGTTTTATTTCAATAATGGAGCAAATATTTCTTTGGCTATGTTCCCCATAACCGCCCGGTGCAGCGTTTCCTCCTCATTCTCGCCAATCGCTCTTTCCCCCGGTTTAGCTATCATCTCCGGTGGAATTCCTGCTTGGGGAAAGTCTTTCCTGCTTCCCGGGCTGCCGTAGGTCGACACAAAAACGCCATGTCCCTCTGTACTCAGGATCCAGTTTACAAATACTTTCGAAGCGTTGGGATGACCGGCTTTAACGGGTACGGCCAGTCCGCCTGCTCCCGCTCCAATTTTGCCACCTTCTACAACATCGGCGAAAGCGACCGGAGATCCGAGTTTGATAAACTCAATGGCGGTTTCCATGTTGGTGGCCACGCTTATGGCGTATTTGCCCTTGGCAACCCATTCTCCCTGCAGTCGCCTGTCCCGGGTAACTGCCGGCTCCTGGGCAACAAATTTCCGCATAAAGTCCTTGGTCCTTTCCAGGTCCCAGACATCCACGGCAAGAAAATTAAAAAAAGCGTTGCCCGTACCGGTGACCGTGGGATCATTTATCACCATTTTCCCCTTCCACTTGGGGTTCAGCAGGTCCATGTATGAGGTTATTTCCTCTTTTTTCGCCAGGTCTGTATTGATCATGGCGTACCTTTGAAACGTGGCCAGCATGGCGATGTAGGTATGGTCCTTGTCAACGTAGGGTATGGCGTCGCCGCTCCAGGCTTTGGGGTCTGTTACCTCCGGCAATAAGAGCAAAACGTCCAGCTTGCCCAACAGCCCGCGGGGTTTCATCACGGTCTGGGTTGTTGTCCCTCCTGACATGATAACGTCAACAGCGTTTATGCCTGCGGATTTCTCAGCCTGTATTCGTTGGGTCAGTTCTTCGCCCCGGCCGTTGACCCATTCAACTTTAATTCCATATTTTTTTTCAAAGGCAGCGGCTAATCCGCGAATTATGTCTCCGCTGGGTGTGGAATATATCAAAACTGTGCCCTCTTTTTTCGCCTCCGCCACGGCCTGCTCCCACTCGACTTCCCAGGCTGGTTTTGGTTTTTCCGTTGGAGCCGTAACCGTTGGCCTCGCGGTAACAACAGGCGCGGGGGTCGCCTGCGGCTGACACGATGCGATCAGCAGCGCTGTTAGCAAAACCAATAACAAAGAATACACCTTTACACGCTTCATTTCGTTCTCCTTTTTATTTAATTGTTCCACTGTTCGCAAATTGAGAAACTATATCGATGATGCATACTTATACATGTCACATCATTCATACTGTAATTCAAGAATTTACCACCAACCCGGTAATTTGTCAATAGGCGTTTAAATATACTTTCAGATTTCAAATTGACCCACTACCCGCTCCACCCACCCATTGACACCTGGTTTTACTGGTGCTATCCTTTTTTATGTAACCAGATTAACCGGGTTTAATTAGATTTATCATCGTTATGAAAATACAGACGGATATCAACCGCTTTATATACTATTTTCGAGGCTCATGCGAAACTTATAAAAGTGATTTCAAATCCCCCTTAATCCCCCTTTAATAAAGGGGGATTAAGGGGGATTTGTGGCGTTTCGCAGAAGGCTTTATTTCATACATCACTGGTGTCTCTGGCAAGAAACATGCTCACCCAGTTAAAGACAGGTCTTTCCTCAGCCACCGACCAATAACTTGTATTATAGCTTCCCCACCAGGCCAGTAAAACCGGAGAAGGAGAACACATGGCAAAAGATTTGACCGGCAAGGCAAAAAAGGACATCATGAAGGGTATCATCCTGGAACTCCACAAGGGGCTTCCCGTTGAGCAGGCAAAGGAACGGTTCGAAAAGGAAATCGGCAACATTAGCTCCACGGAAATTGCTGAGATAGAGCAGGCTCTCATTAACGACGGATTAACCCCCGAAGAGATTACGAAGTTCTGCAACGTCCACGCCCTGATATTTCAGTCCGCCCTGGAAAAAGCAGCCACCGATGAAACTTTCCCCTCCCATCCCGTGTACCTGTTCAGGCTGGAAAACAGGGAGGTTGAAAAGCTGCTCGGGTCCATCAAGGACCTGGTCAGCAAGAAAAAGGAATATAAAATCCCGGCCTTTAAAGCCGCTCTGAAGGAATTATTGACACGTTTGAAAGAAATAGACGTTCATTACGAGAGGAAAGAGCAACTCCTGTTCCCGTTTCTCGAGCGGTACGGTTTTATGGGCCCTTCCAAGGTGATGTGGGGCAAGGACAATGAGGTCAGAGGCCTTATTAAAGCAGCTCTGACCGGCATCGAAGACGTGGTAACAAATGAG
>JAUYHV010000249.1 GCA_030689845.1 Dehalococcoidia bacterium | reverse complement strand
TTTCAGGGGTACGGGGGAAAGCCAGGGGCATTTCGATGATGGCACAGGGGAAAAGGAAGATGTAAAGGCGGCCCTTTCCCTGGCAGCCGCATCTCCTCTGGTTGACGGAGGGAAAATTGGCCTTTGCGGTTACTCCTTCGGCGCCGGAATCGCCCTGTCCGTAGCCCCGCTGGAAGCTGCCGTTCAGGCTTTGGCGGTTATTTCTCCCCCGTTATTTCCCCACAACTGGACGGATATGAAAAATTATACCAGGCCGAGACTCTTCGTCACCGGTACCAAAGATACTATTTTCCCGCCGGGAGAGTTAAAAACAATGGTGTCGTCCCTGCCGCCTCCCGCGGAATATTTCTCCGTCGAAGGCGCCGACCATTTCTGGTCTGGATTCGAGGAGAAGGCGGTAAAAAAAATCGCAGAATTCTTTTCCGGGGTTTTCTATGAAAATCATTGATTTCCACACGCACATCTTCCCGCCCGGGATAAAAAAAGACCGGGATACTTATGTGAAAAGGGATGCCTTATTCGCCGAACTCTATTCAAACCCAAAAGCCGGCATCCTGACCGCCGAAGAGCTTATCGAGGCCATGGACAGCGCCGGTGTTTCGAGAGCCGTGGCGCTGAATATTAACTGGCTTACCATGGACCTGTGCAGGGAGACCAATGACTATATCATGGACGCTATCGCCCGGTACCCCACCCGCCTGACGGGTTTCGGAGCCGTAACTTTGAGCCCGGGAGAGGCTGCTTTAAAAGAAATTGAACGCTGTGTAAAAGGGGGAATCAGGGGGCTGGGCGAACTCAGACCGACATGGAAAATGCTGAAAAATGAGAATTTAAAGCTCCTGGATGACATGTCTCACCTGGTTGCCGGGCACAATCTCACCATACTTTTTCATGCTTCCGAGCCCGTTGGACATCTTTACCCGGGGAAAGGAAATGCCACTCCCGGACTGCTGTACCCGGTTATTTCCAGGTATCCCGGGATCACTTTCGTTTGTGCCCACTGGGGAGGCGGCCTGCCTTTCTACGAGCTTATGCCTGAAGTTTCAACCGCCCTGAAAAACACCTTTTTCGATACCGCAGCGACGCGGTTTTTATATAAAAAGGAGATTTTTCAACATGTCGCCGCCCTCCTGGGAGAAGGGAAAATACTCTTCGGCACGGATTACCCCGTGATATCTTTCGAAAAACTCATCAGCGAGATAAAGGGGCTAAACTTGCCGCCGCCGGCCATGGAGTCCATCTTCCACGGCAATGCGGAAAAACTCCTGGGCATTTAAGGCTTATTATTCAATTCATTGTTGAACTGTGCTTACGCTTGATGTAAGATATGGGCGGTTATGTGAACCAGGTCATAAAAATATGTTTGGGGGTTGAAAGATAGACCGTCTGGAGCGCGAACAATCTGTCCTGGAGCTACTAAAAGACCTCAACGGGCTGGAGCCGCTCAAAAAGCTGTTCTGGTCCGAGTTGAACTATGACCGTGTGAACCAGCCCCTTTCCCGCCGTGGTTGGAATCAAACTGCCTTTAACGCCCTTGATGAAGACCCTATACTTTTTGCCGGGGGCGGCCAGAATAATGATTTCCATGTTATTTACAGCCGCTTGCCTGATAACAAATTGCTTGTAGGCCAGGAACGCCCCGTTGTCCATCAGCTTCTAAAAGAACACCAGTACGCCTTA
>JAUYHV010000245.1 GCA_030689845.1 Dehalococcoidia bacterium | reverse complement strand
CAAAATCATACTTCTTTTCTTTCTATGTCAATCATATGCCGTGTTCTCAACTTATTGGGATATTAGGGGTAGCGAGTTTAATAAAATTGAACAAAGTGTAACAGCGCAATTGAAACTAGACGAAAATATAAGAGCCGCAGGCCAGATAGAATTCAGCAACAAAAAAGAACTACTCGAACAACATTTAGCGAGCTTAGACCAAGATTCAAAGCAACAAACGGAAATACTACAACAACAAGGAACACGGTTAGAAAAACAAATAGCACAGTTACAGGAACAACGTAATAGTTACCAAAGTTCAATTGATGGCAGCCAGAATGACCTTCAGGGAATTTTGACAAAGGAGGGAAGAACATTAGAAAATTATGAGTGGTTAGATGACGTGGAAAAACAACTTAGTGCCGACCGTAGGGCACAGGAGGGAGTAGAAAGTCAGATTTGGCAGTTGCAGCAAGAGATTGCGAAATTGGCATACCCTACGAATATGCAATCCGAGAGGAATGTTCTACTAACTCAAATAGGGCAATTGCAGATTCGGCAACCGTCAGATATTCCCAAGCCTGATACTCAATCCGACGTGGATCAGATTGATACCAGGATAGACTTTATTGTGAAAAACCGCCGCACATGGAACAGTGCCTTTGCCGGATTCATTGCATTCCTATTCCCAATTACCGTCTTGGCAGTAGGATTCTACCTGGCAAAAAACAAAGAGCAAGTGGGAGAACATGCCTATTTGGGCATGGAACAAATGCTTGATGAAGGCAGTGTACTTCCAGACGACCAGCAAATTGGCTACGCAAAGTCGCTTGAGCCTGTTATCCATGCACATCTAGCAGGGCTGCGAGCATCCAGGAGTCAAGCACTGGCTACTTCAACATTATACTTAGAGTTGGAAGGGACAATACAAACAGCCGAAGAGTGTTCTTCTCTAAAAGAGCAAGTTGAAAACAGCAAATTGGCGAGTAGTGCCAAAGAGAGCTTGATTGAGTATATTGATAACCTGGTTAAAGATGAAATGTTCGACCACAAAAAAATATATTAGGAGAAGATTAAATGTCCGAAGAAAAAAATGCTCCAGAAACGTCAATGGAAGTTCCCGTATCAGCTAGGATGCCAGCGCGTATTGACCCGGATGATATGTTCAGGAAAATAGATATTCTCAGGAAAGAGGTCAGTCGTGAGCCTTCCCCAAATTTCTTGGCAAAGCTCCTCAGCGCAGGTGCACGCGAGCGTGAAAGACTACTCCAAGAAAATAAGAACAGTGCCATTAAGGCTAGGAACAATATGATTGAAGGGATGTCTACTGTTATTAGAGTCTATGTGGATTCTCACAAAGATGACCTGGTAATTAGAGGAAAATCTTTTATCACAGCTACCTTCACCCAACTAGAAGGTGATTTGTATAAGGTAAACCAGAGTACCATAGATTCCTTTTATGAAACTTTCTCACAGAGTTATTCCAGGATAGATAGGATTCCGAACATGACCAAAGAACAAAAAAATCTTGCGATAAGTGAAGCTTATGCGAGAGCACAGAGAGCTGGGTCTCATGCTGAACAAACATTTGTTTCAATTCTAAATTCGATGGCAGCCCAAGTGCAAAAAATGGTAGAGGAGATCGGTGACAGTCCGTCTTGATCCAATCCTATTCCTCTAAATTTAGGTTGGATTACTATTTAATGACGTTAGCGTTTCTCACTATATTCGGAGTAGTAGGGAGATGATGGGGCACTATTGTTCTGAAATCACGAAATTACTTTAACAAGGACTGACTTTTACCCTGATGCCCCGGCAGACGGGGCAACCCAGGACGGGGGACAGCATATCGCTTTGCAGGTTGGAGATGTCCGCCTCCTCCCAGCCGTGCAGCATGAATACCGTATCTTTTCCTGCGCGCTCCGTAAGTTCCGCCTTACCCTTTATAGCCCCGAAGGCTGATTCTATCAGGACTGTATCCCCTTCTCTGATACCGTATTTAGCCGCGGTTTCGGGATGTATTTCAAGCATGGGGCCGGGTTCCATGCGGCGCTGGGAGGGGATGGTCCTGAACTGGGAATGGGCATAGACCGCGGTGTTGTGCTTGGACAGGATAAGGGGGTATTTTTTCTCGATTTCCGCCGGGGTCATGCCTGTCTCACCGCTCATGACCTCCAGGTAGTCATAGTACATCGGGAGGGGATCGTGTCCGGCGTTTTCCAGTATATGCGAGTAAAGTTCTATTTTGCCGGAAGGGGTGTTGAATCCCGTCTGTTCGTATTTTTTATAAGTGATGTCGTCGGGCTGTTTGCAGCCGGGCACCCACATGCCGTTGGGGTTCTCCTTGAGGGCTTCAAGGCTGAGGGGTCTGAAAAACTCGTCTATGAGTTCTTCCCCGGTATTCCAGGGGAACTCTTTTTCCATGCCCAGCCTTTTCGCCAGGGCCAGTATCATCCGGGACTCGGGCCAGCACTCCCCTGGAGGGGGAGCGGCCTGCCTGAGCAGGGCGTAGCCCACGGCGGGGGTCCCTTCGCTCAGGTCCACCTTTTCCGGCCACCATGCGGCAGGCAGGACGATGTCCGCGAATTTGGCCGTGGCGGTCATAAAGAGGTCTATCACCACTGAGAATTCCACTTTTTTCAGGGCTTCCTCCCAGGCTTTCCGGTTGGGTCCCAGGGTCACCACGGGATTGGCCCCCATGATGATGGAGGCCTTGATAGGATAAGGCTTGCCTTCCATAATGGCTTGCGGTATCAGGGAGCCATGGGCCCTTCCCCAGGGCGGGTTCCCTTCGCCGACTTTGAGGAATAAGCCGAACCTGTCGGCGCCTACGGGGGTTGTTGTCACGTTGTCCCACATTGAGTAATTACGGAACTCCCGGAAGTGGGGCACCGAGGGAAGCCAGGCGTCGCCGCCTTTTATATCGAAATTGCCCGTAAGGGCCCGCAGGAGGCACAGGGCGACATGGCCGGCAAAGCCGTTGTAGGTGTGGCTGACACCCACGTGGTCTTCCATGAGGCCGGGTTTGTCTTGTGCGTATGTCCGGGCGGCTTTTATTATCAGGTCGGCGGGAACGCCGGTGATTTCGGCTGCTTTCTGTGGGGGATAATCCGCGGCGTGTTTTGCCAGTTCATCGAAACCGGACGTCCATTTTTCCACAAAGTCTTTGTCGTAAAGGCCTTCCTTGATCATGACATTCATCATGGAAAGGGCGAGGGGAACATCCGTGTCGGGTTTAACCTGGAGCCAGATATCGGCCTTGGCTGCCGCCGAGGACAGGTAAGGGTCGACCACGATAAGTTTGGCTCCCTTCTTCATGGCGTCCAGGATGCCTTTGGCCCGGTTGCTGCGGGAGGTGAAGGGGTTGGTGCCCCAGAGGACGATGCATTTAACCGGCTGGTCCTCGTAGCTGAACTGGCCCGGGGCCGTGACCCGTTTGGCGTAGGGCGGGCCGTAGGTTGTCAGCATGGCGGCGGAGTTTGGGCCGAAACACATGTTCGAGTGGCAGTAAAAGTTGGGGGTGCCGAAGGCGTAGCAAAAACGCTGGTTGAGCAGGTTGGTTATGTTCCAGTGCCACTGCTGCCCGGCGGCAAAGGCCAGGGCCTGGGGACCGTATTTATCCTTTATTTCGCTGAGTTTCCGGGAGATGGTGTCCAGCGCCTCGTCCCAGGATATGCGTTCCCATTTACCTTCGCCGCGCTCACCGGCCCTTTTGAGGGGGTAAAGAAGACGGTCGGGGGCATTTACAACCTCTACCGTCGAGGCAGCCCTGGCGCAAAAAGTTCCCTGGCTTATGGGGAATTCCGGAAGACCTTCAATCTTTACGATTTTGCCGTTTTCAACGTACAGGTTTACCCCGCAGCCGGCGGAACAAGCCCGGCAGGCATTTTTTAATATCTGCATTTCGTTTTACCTCTTGAGTTGTTCATTTCCATCTGACCTGTCTTTCCCTTTCAGGACGGCACTGTTCTGTTCTACGCGGGTCCGGGCCGGCGGAGAACACAACAGCCATATTAAATCCTGTAAGCCAATTTGAATATCAGTATATAAGCCTTCCGCGAAACGCCACAAATCCCCCTTAATCCCCCTTTATGAAAGGGGGATTAAGGGGGATTTGAAACCACTTTTATAAGTTTCGCGGGAGCCTCGTATATATCATTCCGCGGCATTTTCTAACTGCTCCAGGGCCACTCCCGTATCCACCCCCAGTGAGTCTGTCCAGTTAGGCTCGGTACAGGCTAACCGGGCAACAACTTCGGGATCGGAGTTGAAATGCTGGTGGACGGCCCCCTGGGGTTTCTTGGGAATAATTACCAGGTCTCCCTGTTCCCATTCGTGCTTAACACCATCGACTATGGTGTAACCCCGTCCCTGCAATACGTAGTGGAGGCGTCCGCCGGAGGTCTTTTGTTTGCCGCTTTTCCCTGACGGCGGGATTTCCTGCTGCCATAAAAGAATGGTGTTGATGGCGGTATTATCCATCCCGGGGTGAAGGTACCAGCGGTACAGGCCCATGCGGTTTTTTTCCAGGGGTATTTCTTTGAATTTAATAACTTTAGGAGCTGATTTCCAACGCTCCCGCTGCCTGTCCCTGAGGGCAAACAACTCTTCAAAAAGGTTGGTTTTTTCCTCCTTTTTCTTCGTATTTTTATCTTTGGAA
>JAUYHV010000212.1 GCA_030689845.1 Dehalococcoidia bacterium | reverse complement strand
CCGTGCGTCCGGGCACGTGATATAGGATAACAGGCAGCCTGGTGGCATCAGCAATAGTTTTGAAGTGGTGGTACAGCCCTTCCTGGGTAGGCTTGTTGTATTTAGGCACGACCAGCATGATGGCGTCCACGCCGGTTTTTTCAGCCTCCCCGGTCAGGGCAACGCTGTCGGCGGTATTATTACTTCCCGTCCCGGCAATTACCATCCCGCCCTTACCAACCGCTTCTTTCACGGCAGTAAAAAGCCGTAATTTTTCATCCCTGGATAAGGTGGGGGATTCGCCCGTGGTCCCCGACACGACCAGGCCGTCGCTTCCCGATTTCATCAAGGACCGGGCCAGTTTCCCGGCCTGTTTGAAATCAACGGCGCCTCCCGCATCAAACGGGGTAACCATGGCTGTTATTAACCTGCCGTATTTTTCCATTATCTAAAACTCCTGAAGCCCGAGGAGGTTATCGAGCCCGTTAATGAATTTTTTTGTCTTTACAACCTCTCTTACGGCCATGAGCACGCCGGGCATGTAGCACTCCCGGCTTATGGTATCATGGCGCAGTGTGAGTGTTTGCCCGGAGGCGCCCAGGATTATCTCCTGGTGGGCCATCAGGCCGGGAAGCCTGACACTGTGAATGGAAATACCGTTGTTCTGCCCGCCCCGGGTGCCTGGCAGGGTCTCTTTTTGCGTCTGAGGACAGACAAAAGGACTTCCCTTCGCCTCGGCCATGGCCCGGGCAGTGGTAATGGCTGTGCCCGAGGGGGCATCGGCCTTTTTTTCATGGTGCATTTCAATTATCTCAGCATAATCGAAATATTTGGCCAAGATTTTTGCCAGGTGTATCATGAGTACCGCTCCCAGGGCAAAATTCGAAGCTACAACGGCTCCGATGCCCTTGCTGCGGCAGATGTTTTCTATTTCCCGGACGTTATCTTCGCTGAGTCCCGTTGTGCCGATAACCAGGTTGACGCCCGTTTCTCCAGCTATGCGCGCTGTGGACATGCTGGCCTGGGCCGAACTGAAATCTACAATCACGTCGGGCTTTACTGTAGTTATGAGGTCTTTTGCGTTGGAACCGAAAGGAACATCCTTACCGCCGCCGGGAAGAGTCAAAAAGCTTTGGGGGGTCTCTTTTTCCAGAGCGCCAACCAGTTCCATATCCGGGGAGCCGCAAACAGCATTGATAACCTCCCTTCCCATCTTCCCCGAAGCTCCTTGAACTGCCACTCTGACCCGTTCCAAATTACTTATCCCTGAAATTATTCCCTGGAAACGGCCTTCTCGAATCACTGCCGCCCTGCCGGTCCCTGTTATCGAAGTTCCTGGGGCCGGGCCTGCCCCTGTCATCCCGTTGGGGATAGCGGGGCTCTTGAGGCGGACGGCGCTGAAAATCCTGGCCGGAGGATTCCCCTTCTTTGGCATCGCCCCCGGCACCCCGGTCGCCCACCAACAGGGCACGGCGGGAGAGGTTTGTTCGCCCCAGCCTGTCTATCTCCGTCACTTTTACCGTTATCTCATCACCGATTTTTACCACGTCTTCCACATTGTTAACCCTGTAATCAGCCAGTTCGCTAATGTGAACAAGGCCTTCTTTGCCGGGCAGCACTTCCACGAAGGCGCCAAAATTGGTGATACGGGTGACTTTCCCCGTATAAATACCTCCAACTTCCAGTTCTTTGGTCAGGTTCTCAATGATATGCACCGCTTTTAGAGCAGCTTCTTCACTTGGAGAGCCAATAATAACAGTGCCGTCATTTTCTATATCTATCGAAGCTTTCGTTTCTTCAATAATGGACCTTATAACCCTTCCCCCGGGGCCGATCACGGCGCCTATTTTTTCCGTTGGGATGGTTATCTTTAACATGCGGGGAGCAAATTTGCTTAACTCGGAACGGCTTGCCGGAATGGTCTGTAGAATCTTTTCGATTATCTGCAGGCGGGCTGCCTTTGCCTTAACAAACGCCTCTCCGATGACCGCAATATCCACGCTTTTCAGCTTTATGTCCAGTTGCACGGCGGTTATACCATTAGTGGTGCCGGCCACCTTGCAGTCCATGTCCCCGTAAGCGTCCTCCAGCCCTTCTATGTCCGTCAGGACAGCGTACCGGTTATCGGGGCCGGAAACAAGGCCCATGGCTATGCCGGCAGCAGGGGTTTTTATGGGTACCCCGGTATCCATCAGTGACAGGGTGCTGGCGCAAACGCTGGCCATAGACGTGCTGCCTTGAGAACTTACGACCTCGGATACAAGCCTAATGGTGTAAGGAAATTCTTCCTGGGAAGGAATGATGGGTTCCAGGGCCCGTTCCGCCAGGGCGCCGTGGCCAATTTCCCTTCTGCCCGTAGTTCCTATCCGGCGGACTTCACCGACAGAAAAAGGCGGAAAATTATAATGGTGCATGAAACGCTTGCTGTCTTCCGGAGTGATCCCGTCCAGCCGCTGCTGGTCCCCAACTGAGCCGAGGGTAGTTATTGTCAGTACCCGGGTCTCTCCGCGGGTAAACATGCCGGAGCCGTGGGTCCTGGGTAAAATACCTATTTCGGTCTGGATAGGGCGAATCGTATCGAATGACCTGCCCCCCGGACGCACTTTCGCATCCAAAATCAGGGAGCGGAAGGCCTTTTTGAGTACGGTTTCATAGGCATTTTCAATGCTCAAAGAAGAATATTTCTCTTCAAAGGCTTTTTTAACCCCTGATTTCAGTTCCTTTAAAACCGGCTCCCGCTCATTCCGTGGAGCGGTCAGCAACTCATTAGTTAATTTATCTTTTAAGAAGTTTGAAACTTCGTTTTCCTGCTCACTGTTGTCCAGGGGTGTAAATACCACCTTGGGCTTCCCAACTGCCTGGCGGATTTCTTCCAGAAGCTTGATAACCTGCTGGTTGACTTCATGCCCGCGTTTGATGGCTTCCATCAAAAGTTCCTCTGAAACCTCTTTGCATTCGCTTTCCAGCATCACCAGGGCATTGGCGGTACTGGCTACAACCACATCCACGTTGCACTGACTGAGCTGGCTGAAAGTGGGATTTATTATCATTTTCCCATCCAGGCAACCTATTCTAACCGCTCCGACCGGACCCTCAAAGGGGATCTGGGAAATGGTCAAAGCCGCCGATGCTCCAATGACAACCAGTATGTCAGGAGGGTTCTCCTGGTCGGCTGACATGACTGTCGCTATTATCTGGACTTCATTTCCGAAACCCTTGGGAAACAGGGGACGTAGGGGCCTGTCGGTGAGACGGCAGGTCAGAATTGCGTCCTGGCTGGGACGCCCCTCTCTCCTGATAAAACCCCCGGGGATTTTTCCGGCGGCATAAAGCCTCTCTTCATAATCTATGGTAAGGGGTACGAAATCTATATCGGGACGGGCCTCCGGGGACATACAGGCCGTTACCAGGACCATGGTATCGCCGTATCTTACGGTTACCGCACCGTGAGCTTGACCGGCAAAGCGGCCAGGTTCAATGTATAGGGGTTTATCGCCTAATAGACATTCGTAGGTTTGAGACATGATGATTTACTTCCTCATCCGGGAAAAGCGCCCGCCGCCAGTTTTATTTCCGGAGACCAAGCTTGGTTATTATCGCCTTGTAACCACCAGCGTTTTCCCTGCTAAGATGAGCGAGATATTTTCTGCGCCTGCCCACCATTTTCAGGAGTCCGCGCCTTGTGTGATGGTCTTTTTTGTGGACTTTAAGATGCTCGGTAAGCTGGTTTATCCTCTCGGTTAAAATGGCTATTTGCACTTCCGAGGACCCGGTATCTTTTCCATTTATCTGGAATTCCCGGATTATACCAGCTTTCTGTTCTTTTTCCAGCACGTTCTTTTCCCTAATTTTACTTTTTCTTTATTTATTTTGAATGGAATTATAACATAACGCCTGTTCGGTAGCAAGGCTGACTCTCCCTCCTGTTACTGTCAAGGAATTGTCGGTGCAGGCAGGAAATAGAAGAGAGGCCGTACATCATTATATGCTCCCCTGTGCAAGGGATTTTAAAACAAGTGCCCATGGGCGGCTGCAATGAGGACCATCAAGGGCCGGGAGTTTCATATTGAGCCAATCGCCTGGATTTTCCGTGAGGGTTTTGTCGATAATGTGTTTGACCTTTCTTGCCATTGGCCCTGTGGCAACTGCTGTTTGAATAGGCGGGCCCAGGCTTTC
>JAUYHV010000210.1 GCA_030689845.1 Dehalococcoidia bacterium | reverse complement strand
CCTTTAACCGTTGTCCCGTAAGAATACGGGAGATTTGTTGCCCACAGCTCGTCAGACTTTATGATTTTTCTCGGCATTGGCCCTCCTTTGCTTACATCGCCCCGTAATTTAAATGGTTAATACTGCCCTTAGTTATTAATATTACCCTTGTGTAAAACTTACCTCCTTTCATCTGGTATAAATCAATATCAAGGTTTTGTTATTTAGTAATTTAGTATAGCGTTTCATAAATGGCCTTACAATCCTTGTCATTCCGGGCTTGACCCGGAATCCAGTCTGTTGCTCTGGATTCCCGCTTTCGCGGGAATGACACCAGTGGCACTGTAAATTGTAAAGAGATATTAGAGACACTACATTAATAATAATATAAAATAGCCTGGATAGCCATATTAACCAAGATAGTACACGGAAGGTTCCGTTCCGTATTCGGGGTGGAGCTGGCGTCCCCTGTTGGCCCGGATTAAAACAGAAACTTCGCTGTCCGGGTCGTCCAGGTCTCCGAAAAACCTTGCCTTTGCCATGCAATTGTTAGCGCAAATCGGTGTAGCTTCCCGGTCCGAACCCGGTTTTAATCCTTT
Source organism: Dehalococcoidia bacterium (assembly GCA_030689845.1). Taxonomy (GTDB): domain Bacteria; phylum Chloroflexota; class Dehalococcoidia; order JACQUA01; family JACQUA01; genus JAUYHV01. Next base: position 13,535 of record JAUYHV010000210.1, on the reverse strand, counting down.
CTTTAATCCTTCCTGGACTCTGTCGTGGCAGAAGGTGCATTTCACCACGACGCCTGTCTGGTACTCCTGGCGGCTGATCCTGTCGTGGGCGCTGAGTCCCTGTCCGGGGTAGAAAAGCTCTGCCTTGTCGTGGTAAAAACGGGCACCGTAAGGGCAGGCCATCATACAATACCTGCACCCGGTACACTTTTCGTAATCCACAATCACCGTTCCATCGTCTTGCCTGCTGGTCGCGCCTGAGGGACATACCTTGACGCAGGCAGCTTCTTCGCAGTGGTTACAAAGGACAGGTACGGTACTGATGGAAACTGCCGGATATTTGCCTGATTCTTTTTTTAACACTCGTGTCCAGAAAATACCCGGTGGTAACTGATTTTCCGCTTTGCAGGACATCATGCACGAGCCGCAGCCGATACACCGGGTCAAATCTATTACCATACCGTATCTTGTCATGTTTAAGCACCCCCTGCCCTGTAAATCCTGGCCTTGACCACATTTCCCTGGATACTACCAGTAACGGGGTCCGTCCATTTATAGTCTATGGTAGTCAGGGCGCTCTGGTTCACCCAACCTGTTTTACTGGCAAGGGGCATCGCCCAGTTGCCGAATTGCCCGGGTATCAAGATGGTATCGGGGCGGATTCCCTCTCTTGTTATAACCGAACCCTTGATTTTGCCTACCGGTGACTCCAGCCAGACCATATCGCCGTCCTTGATATTTTTGGCAGCGGCAGTTGCGGTATTTAACACGATTTCCGGCTGGTCACCCATGTGTTCCGTTAATTCCAGAAGCCACGGTAACTCTATGTTTTTACCAAGGTTAAATTCGATAAGCCTGCTGGTTACCACAAACATGTCATATTCAGGGGGAACCTCCTCCAGGACGCAGGGAATGTATGTGGGAAGGGCGGTATAGGCATTCGTCGGCCACCAGTCAATTTCATGCTCGGCCAGGTGTTTTATCAGGTCATCTCCTTTTCGTTTCACCTTTTCCATGTAAGGGATGGGGTATCTCATCCCGGAGCGTTTCATGTGCAGGTGGACGCCGTAGATGTCTTCGGCTTTCATAGGAATTGTTATAGCCCCGTTTTTCTTAAACCATTCGAGGTCGTGGCTGCCTTTGGTTACGGATTTGCATTGCCTGTCGACTATTTCTATCCAGTTGTATTTTTTACTTTTTTCGAGCTTATAAGGCTCGATCAGGCCGGACAGGATGTTGACGTTCTCGTTGTATTCCGCAAGAAAACCCATCCTGGCTGCAAGTTCGGTTAATATATCGCTGATGTCCCTGGTATCGTGAAGCGGTTCGACAACGGGCTGCCTCAGGGCTATCTGCTTATACCGCCTGGCCACGCCGGGGGCGCGGGTGGTTGGTAGAAGTTCAAACCGTTCCATTTCCGTATGGTCAGGCAGGACTATATCCGAGAGTTCCGTTACCTCGTCATGAACATAAGAAATGGAGAGAAGGAAAGGCATGGCGGTTAAGACGTCATATACAGGAGCGGGATCTCCAATGGATAACAGGGGATTGCTGCGCCACCTTATGTATGCTTCAGGCGCCGGGGGCATGGGGAAGTTTTTCGGTGGATGGGTGAGGTTCAGCCAGGCGAGGTGGCCGGGACGTCCCAGGCCTGCAAGGTGAGGCCGTGTGCGGTGCAACCCGAAGGGGGTGAAAATCTCGGCGCCGTCATACGACACCGGTGGCCAGCTATAATCATCGGAGTGCATATTAATCATGCCGTCATCGCCGGGATTTAATCCCAGGTCCAGGTAAGTCGGCTGCACCGTGCCGCCCCCGTGTCCGCCGGGCACTTCGAGGCAGCCAACAAGGGCCGCCAGTATATGAGAAGCTATAACCGCCTGATAACAGTTCATCGAAGCTTCAACCGGCCGGCCGATAATGATATGAACGGGTCGGAACGGAAAAACCGTGCCGTTCAGCTTTATGGTGCTGCCGATGGAGGCATGGTCAACATATTCTCCGGCAATCTTGCGTATGGTGGAAGCGGGCACCTCGGTTATTTTTGATGCCCACTCAGGGGTATATTCTGCGACATGTTCCTTCAGTACCTGGTAAACGGGTTTGCAGCCCTCGTTCCCGCAGGTAAAAGTTCCTTCAAGTGCCGTATCTTTGACAGACGGGTCGTCGAAAGGCTTAGCTGCTCCTGCGTCGGTATCCCACACAAGAACCTTTCCTGTAGACCTGTCCCTGGCAAAGTTACCGTCCTGTCCCACAAGGTAAGGCGAGTTGGTCATGGTTATAAGGAAATCCTCATCGATACGCCCTATTTCATGGATTATTACGTGAATCAGGCTCAACAGCAAGGCAAGGTCCGTAGACGGCCTGATGGGTATCCACTCCTCTGACCTGGCTGCGGTGGCGGTTAACACGGGGTCGACAACAACAGTTTTCATCCCCCTTTTTGCCGCATCGCGCCAGGCTAAGTTCATCACAACTCCACCGGATACGGCCAGATTGAAACCAATAACAAGAAGGTAGTTGCAATATGTCAGGTCGGGATGACAGCGAAAAGCGGAATGAATATGATTGGCAAAGGTATGCATGGAGGAACCGCAGCGGATACCAGACCCTCCCGCCCAGAGGATTTGTACCCGGCCAAAGGACTTGAAAAACGAGAACCATGTACCGAACAAGCCGAGAGCAGAAGGGGAATCGTGATAAACGCTTAGCTGTGAAGAGTCCTTTTCACGAATGGCCTTGAGTTTGGTTGCAGTGGTGTCCAGGGCTTCGTCCCAGCTTATCTCTACCCATTGCGGATCAATACCCCGGCCTTTCCGGGGGTTTGTACGTTTCAACGGGCTTTTTATCCGGTTAGGGTTGTACAGCTTCTGTACCAGGCCGAAAGGTTTGGGGCATACCCGTCCCTTGTTTTTGCTCAAGCAGTCGAATCCTGGACCTTCAATATTTCCTTCGACGGCAATGGCAATACCATCTTTTTTGTGCACCCGGATTAAATCAGGTCCCCGAATACAGTCCCAGCATACCGTGGGTATCCAGGTATCTCTCCCGGTTTGATGGCCCCTGGGTACATCTACTGCCATTATTTACCCCTCCTGCAGGTTTTTTTACAGTTAGGAATCAGGCTTCGAAATATTTCAGCTTTATCAGGAGATTTGGGGAAGATCGCAAAAGGACGTCTTGAACGGCTAAAAAGGTACGGGTTTCATGTCCAAGCGTTGTTCGGAAAATACTTTTTATTACGACAAATTCAAGTACCATCTCATTTCCCAGCGCGGTCATTATATCAACAAGAAAAAAGGCAGTCAACTTAGGTTTTTTAGTATTGTTGTTAATTTTTGAAAAGTGAACTCTTAATGCCTGTCAAAGTGAACCGTTGATTTTGGGGGGAGTCTTCACCAACAGGGTCAGGAATTGATTTATTGAACTCTCCCTCCCAGGTGGCATCCAGGTTACATTCCGGAGAGTTGCGCTCAGGAGCCTTTCAGACGTTTTGAAATGGAATTCACAAGAGAGTTCGCAGGAATGGTTTCCTGCTCGCCCGTGGCCATATCCTTCAAAATAACGGAGTTCTTTTTAATCTCTTCTTCTCCGATAATGATAACGTACCTGGCGGAAAAAGCCCCGGCCTGTCTTAGCTGGGCTTTCAGGCTTTTTTCCCCGGCGGCCATCATTGCGCTGAAGCCTTCCTGTCTCAAGATGTTTAAAAGACCTATTCCTTTTTCCCTTGCCTGCTCGTCGAGAGGGGCAATGAAGATGTCAATGCCGCCGTTGGATTTGGGTAAGAGGTGTTGTTTTTCCATGTTCAACATTATTCTCTCGAGGCCCGTGGCAAAACCGACGGCCGGGGTAGGTGGGCCTCCGAGTTCTCCTATCAGGTTATCATACCTTCCCCCGCCACCTATGGTGGACTGACCGCCAACGTCCTCAGGTTGTACCTCAAAAACAGTCCGGGTGTAATAGTCGAGCCCACGGACAAGCCGGTGGTTCAATAGAAAAGGAATTTCCAAAATACGGAGGTATGTCTTGAGTTTTTCAAAGTGCTGGCCGCACTCCGGACACAGGTAATCATAGCTTCTTGGACTGGAATCGGCAGCGGACTGGCATACAGGGTTTTTACAATCCAGGAGCCGCAGGGGATTTCGCTGGTGGCGCACCCTGCAGTCGCCGCACATCTCATGGATACGGCTCGAATAAAAGTCCTTGAGGTTTTCCAGGTATACCGGGCGGCATTTTGGGCAGCCTATAGTGTTAAGCTGGGTGGTCAGGTCCTTCAAACCCAGGTTGTTAAAGATTTTCCAGGCCATGTGGATAATTTCAGCATCCAGGGAAGGGTCTTTGTCTCCTATGGCTTCGGCCCCGAACTGGTGGTGTTCTCTGAACCTGCCGGTTTGCGGCCGCTCATACCTGTAAATGGTGGCAAAGTAGTACAGTTTTACTGGTTGAGGCCGGTTGTGCATACCGTGCTGTATGTAAGCACGGCATACGGGCGCAGTACCTTCGGGACGCAGGGTGATTTCGCTATCGCCTCTGTCCTTGAAGGTGTACATCTCCTTTTGCACAATATCCGTTTCTTCACCGACTGTCCTGGTAAAGAGACCCGTATCTTCGAAAACGGGGGTACTGATACGCTCAAACCCGTATCTGTGACACAAGGTAAGGATGGTGTTTTCTATGTGCTGCCAGGCCGGCTGGTCCTGTGGCAGAATGTCCTGGGTGCCGCGGGGAGTTTTAAACAAAAAGCCCTCCTTTAACGGAGGTAAGAATACATTATTTAGCATATAGTTGTAAAGATTCCGGTATCATGGTGTTGTTTTGGTTTAACCCCGAATAATTACGTTCAGATTACGGGTAATGTGAATTGCACAAAAAGGGGGTCTGCTTTATACTCAAAGACAGTTATATAATAATCCGGTAGAAAGAATTGGATAAGGAAGTCCTGATTAATAAGGCCAGGGAATACCTGCTGCCGGAAAAGGTCAACATCATTCAGCAGGCATTTGATTTTGCCGTGAAAGCTCATGAACGCCAGGTGAGGGAGTCGGGTGAGCCTTATGTGGAGCATTCTTTCGCAGTTGCCATGATGCTGGTTAATCTCCAGCTTGATGCCGGTTCAGTTGCAGCGGCCCTTTTGCACGATGTCTCCGAGGACTGCCAGGTTCCTTTGTCGGAGATAGAAAAGCAGTTCGGCAGCGAGGTCAGTAAATTGGTGGATGGGGTCACTAAACTTGGTAAAATCAATTTGGCTTCATTAAATATGGAGGTTTTGCCGGGCAGGGGTACGGAAGAAAAGGAAGCCCATGCTGAGAATTTACGCAAGATGCTGGTGGCTATGGCAGAGGATGTCAGGGTTGTACTCATCAAGCTGGCAGACCGTCTCCACAATATGACAAGCCTGGATAACCTGGCTGAAGACAGGAGACAACGTATCGCCAGGGAAACCATGGACATTTATGCGCCCCTGGCCCACAGGCTGGGTATGTGGGACATAAAATGGCAATTGGAAGACCTGGCATTTCGCCAGTTAGATCCCACGAACTACCACATAATCAGCAATCTGCTGGCGGGCAGGCGGTCTGAAAGGGACGTATTTATCGGGGAGGTCTGCCAGGTACTGAAGGCCGAATTTAAAAAAGCTAACATCGAGGCTGATGTTACCGGACGGGCAAAACATATTTACAGCATACAGCAAAAGATTAAAAAGTATGAAGATATGGGTAAACAATTCGATGATATTCACGACCTTCTGGCAGTGCGCGTTCTGGTTTCCTCCAAAGGGGACTGTTACGCAGCCCTGGGGGTAGTCCACAGCCTGTGGCACCCGCTGGCCGGCGAGTTCAACGACTTTATTGCCAACCACAAGGACAACGGGTACCAGTCCCTCCACACTACGATTCTTTACAGGGGCACCATCGCCCTTGAGGTACAGATAAGGACCCGGGAAATGCACGCTGTGGACGAATTCGGAATTGCGGCCCACTGGAGGTATAAGGAAGGAGACAAACAAAGTACGGTATTTACCGACAAAATTACCTGGTTGCGCCAACTCATGGACTGGCACAGGGAGATCAGTGGGAGCCAGGAGTTCCTGGAATCCGTCCGCACGGACATCCTGGGGGATCAGGTCTTTGTTTATACACCAAAAGGCGAGATCAAAGATTTACCAAAGGGAGCAACGCCGCTGGACTTTGCCTTCACAATCCACACTGACCTGGGGAACCGCTGCATTGGCGCCAAAGTCAACGGGAGGCTTATACCTCTCGATTATGAGCTGTCAAGTGGCGATACCGTGGAAATCATAACCAGTAAATGGGAGAAGGGACCGAACAGGGACTGGCTGAATCCGAGCCTGGGTTTTATAAAAACCCTTCATGCCCGCAGGAAGATCCGCCAGTGGTTTTTAAAACAGGAACGAAACGAAAATATAGAGAAAGGCAAGCAACTTATAGAGAAGGAATTAAAGCGCCTCGGATTAAGCCTGGAGGACGCTGCCGCAATGGCGACTTCACTGAAGTCCGGCAGTGTCGAGGACTTCTGGGCGTCCCTCGGTTGCGGCGAAATAACTCCCCATCAGGTTATCCAAAGACTCATTCCCGAGGAGGAGCATCCGAGGGTTGAGCCAGAGTTTATGCCATTACCGGGCGAAGTCACGGGGCAAGTTGAGGTGCTGGGGGTAGGAGATTTGTTGACACACCTGGCACGTTGCTGCCATCCACTCCCCGGTGATGAGATTGTGGGATATGTAACACGGATCAGTGGTGTGACCATCCACAGGAAAAACTGCCGTAATATTCTTAATGAAGACGAAAAGGAAAGGTTGATAGACGTAAAATGGGGGATGAAAGAGCAGCTTTACCCTGTGGGAGTTACGGTGGAAGCCCGAGATAGGGTTGGACTTCTGAATGATATCAGCAGTATAGTTGCGGGGGAAAAGGTTAATATTGCTGCTGTCAAAGCGGAGGGAATGTCCGACCGGACCACTTCAATTTTTCTTAGATTGAATATCAGGAATATCCAGCAGCTCAGCAGGATACTGGTTAAACTGGAGTCCATTAAGGGAGTGCTTTCAGCTTCCCGGAGCCGCGGCGGTATTATCAAGTCTTCCAAATAGATGTTGTTACCGGGGTGGAGGTTGGAAGCGCCAATTTGACGGCGGGGAATATTTACGTTATCTTATTAGCAATAATTATTATATTTTCAATTAACAAGAAACTAATTTCTGGGAGCTCCTTATAAATGAGTAAACTTTCTTCTGCGCAAAAGGAAACAACGGCATCTGACAGGAAACGTCTATATAACAGGCCTGTTAAAAGCAGATTAAAAACGCTGGTAACAAAGGCTCTGGCGTCCATCGGAGCCGGGGAAACTGAGAAGGCGGCTAAAGATGTCAAGGCAGCTATTTCTTCTCTGGACCAGGCTGCAAAAAAAGGAATAATTCATTCAAATAACAGTTCACGACATAAAAGCAGGTTGATGAAGAAATTAAACAATGCTTCTAAAGCTGCGCCCCCTCCTGCTCCGGAAAAACCCTCTGCCCGGCGGACGAGGAAAAAAGCCACTTCTTAAACGTAGATCCGTAACATTGAATTAACTTTATCCCCCCCGGGGGTTTTTCAGTTTCTTTTGTTGATAACAATCCATCATGTTGTCGTCCGCTTCCACTGACGCTCGGCGGGTATGGATGGAGTGCGAAAGTAATATTACATCCGTTAGCCTTTCTTTCTTTCTGCCAGGGTGGGTTAAACCAGTCCAGTGTTTCATAAATTGCCTTACAATCTTTGTCATTCCGGGCTTGACCCGGAATCCAGTCTGTTGCTCTGGATTCCCGCTTTCGCGGGAATGACATCAATGGCACCGCAAATTGTAAAGAGATATTAGAGACACAACACTAGGATGCTCAACGTATGCTTTGAAATATACTGTTGTGGGAGCCCGTAACTAAATTTAAATCTATGTACACCGTATATGTACTATAGAACACTAAATGTGTCTGCCACAATTTAAGTATGAATAAAACCTGTTTTAGAAGGTTCTGGCAATATTTCCCCGGATAATTAGAGGCTTCAAGGAATTGCTGGGGGGGTTGATTTCCCGGGCCCGGAAAAACATCCGGTGTTATCTATTCCTTATGTGGAAGGAGCATGTAATGATTACAAGTATTGACAGGTAACATGGGAAAATGTTAAATTAAGAACATAGGTTCTAATATTATTTCACGGAATATTCGCAAACCTGGTGAACAAACTGACCGGGAGGCCAACAAATAAAGTTTGAAAAAGCTTTCTGAGAAGCAAAAAAAAGTCCTGGAATTTTTAACGAACTATACCGACGCCAGGGGGTATCCTCCGAGCATCAGGGATATCGCTGCTGCCTGTAAAATCAGTTCCACTTCGGTGGTTGACTATAATTTAAAGGTCCTGGAAAATGGGGGATATATCCGGAGAGACCCGGAAGTATCCCGGGGCATAGAGATAATTGAGAGTTCACGGCGCCGGGAGAAGGTTGCAGAAATTCCCCTTCTGGGCTACGTTGCCGCCGGCGAACCTATCCCGGTTCCTCAGGCTGATACCTGGACCAGCACCCCTCTTGAAATGATTGTATTGCCTGATAATATGGTCACCGATAAAAAGGCGGTATATGCCCTGAAAGTAAAGGGAACCTCCATGATTGATGCCCTTATCGATGACGGGGATACCATTTTGGTGCGGCAGACCCAGGAGGTTAGAAATGGAGATATGGCGGTGGTGTGGTTGAAAAAAGAGATGGAAAGCACGCTGAAAAGGATTTATTTCAGCAAAACCCGTAAAAAAGTACGTTTACAGCCGGCAAACAGATATATGGAGCCCATTTACACTGAACTCAATAATATCGACGTTCAGGGAAAGGTTGTCGCGGTTATCCGGCTGCTTGGATAAAAAGTATATTCAGTCGGATGATGGGATGGGGCGGGGTTCCTGGACTGCCATGTCTTTGCTGTCACAAGAGACTGCCCCGTCACCGGCTTTGGTTATAAGGATTTCTGTGCCGCAAACTTCACAGCGGTATCGTTTGCCTAATTGGTTAGCCAAAGTCTATTCCACTTTCTATTAGAAGCATTGTTTAATTATTTCTTTAATTCCGCAGGCTGCCCGTGGCACATAACGGTTCCGCTTCCACCCTTGGTTACAACATATTCCGTGCCGCATTTGGTGCATACATATCTCTTACCAGCTAAGTTTGCCATAGTCTTTTTACTTTCTTGAATGGAATTTGACGATATGAACGCCAGTGAAGCATATAGTTAAAAAAATTATACTTATGACGAGTATCCTTGTCAACTTGTCTGCTTATCCTCGGGCAGAGATTGTTTTAATGCAGCTCCCCGGCGGTTCCGCTCCATGTGCACCATTAAAATTGCTACATCTGCCGGGGTTACACCTTCTATCCGGGATGCCTGCCCCAGGGTCGCCGGACGGAACTTATTTAACCTGGCGCGAGCCTCGGTGCGCAATCCCTTAACAACATCGTAATTAACCCCTGCCGGCAGATGTCTTTCTTCTAACCGCCGCACCTTTTCAACCTGGGCGAGCTGCCGCTGGATGTATCCCTCGTATTTTACCCCTGTTTCCACGAGAGCGGCGGTATCAGCATCTAAGTCGGGAGCGCCCATGCCGGAAGCTGCAATGTTAAGGTAACTCACTTTTGGCCGCCTGAGGAATTCCGCCAGACTGACGTGTGAACAGGTTTCATCGGTTCCATCAACCTCAAACAGGGAGGCTTTTATTTTTTCGGGACCAATATAAACCTTTTTTAAGCGGGATATTTCATTATTTATGGCTTTTCTTTTAACCTCGACAGCTTCAATGCGGCTTTTATCGATCAGCCCGAGGGAGTATCCTGTGGAAGATAAACGCAGGTCTGCATTGTCCTGGCGCAAGAGGAGGCGATATTCTGCCCGGGAAGTAAACATGCGGTACGGTTCTGTCAGGTCCCGGGTCACCAGGTCATCTATTAAAACTCCCATGTAGGCCTGGTCTCGTCTGAAATACAAAGGCGGTCTTCCCTTAACTTTTAAAGCGGCGTTAATACCCGCCAGAAGCCCCTGGGCGGCCGCCTCCTCGTAACCGGTAGTGCCGTTTATCTGCCCCGCAAGGAAAAGGCCGGGTACCAATTTTGTTTCGAGGGATGATGTAACCTGATGTGGAGGTATGAAATCATATTCTATGGCGTAACCCACCCTCACAATTTCAACTTTTTCCAGGGCGGGTATGGTCCGCAGCATGTTAAGCTGCACGTCTTCAGGCAAGCTGGTATTGCAGCCCTGCACATACACTTCCGAGGTTTCCCAGCCTTCCGGTTCCAGGAAAAGGGGGTGTGAGACCTTGTCCGGGAATTTGTGAATCTTATCTTCAATGGAGGGACAGTAGCGGGGACCTATACCGGTAATAGTTCCGTTGAATAACGGGGCCCGGTGCAGGTTTTCTTTTATCAGCCGGTGGGTAGAGTCGTTGGTGTTTACCAGGTAGCAGGGAAGCTGGTTTCTCCACTCCGAAGGCGTTCCCGCAGGAAATACCGGGTTGGGGGGAGGAAATGAGGGAGTGGGGGGCTGCTCACCGTAGTAATGTCCGAAATAAATGGGAATGTCACTGCCCGGGGAAATCGAGGTCTTGTCGAAATCGATGGTCCTGGCATCTATTCGTGGTGGTGTCCCTGTTTTTAATCTTCCCATGGAAAAACCGAGGCGCCGCAGGCTTTCCGAAAGATTCACGGCGGAGAACTCACCGGCCCTTCCGCCTGCATATGAGTAATCACCGACGATGATTCTACCGCCGAGAGATGTGCCCGTGGTAACAACTATGCAGGTACAATGGCACGAACAACCGGTATTGGTTTTAACTATTAAACCGTACGGCTGTTGACCGTTCGCTGCCGGTTCCGTACCGCCGATATCAATCTCTTCTGCCAGGGTTTGCCTAACATGAAGATTGACCTGTCTTTCCAGGGTGAATTTCATTGAGAGGCCGTACAGTTTCTTATCTGCCTGGGCCCTGGGAGCCTGGACGGCAGCCCCCTTGCCCGTATTTAACATTCTTATCTGGATAAAAGATTTATCCGTGTTGCGCCCCATTTCGCCGCCGAGGGCGTCTATTTCCCTCACCAGGTGGCCTTTTGCCGGACCGCCGATTGAGGGATTACAGGGCATGAGGGCGATATTATCCAGGTTCATGGTGAGGAGAAGGGTTTCGCAGCCCATGCGGGCAGAAGCCAGGGCGGCCTCGCACCCGGCATGTCCGGCGCCGATGACAATCACGTCAAAGGCCTCGAAGGTCGGGGAGTTGTCACTGGAAATCACCATGTTACTTGAAAATCATTTTATCACTTTGTAGCTGCCGAACCAAACACAAAATGTTTCAACGAGAGTATTTTCAGCAGAAATATAAAAAGGGGCTGCAGTTGGCAGCTTGTCAGGGAAAAATCGGCAGCTTGATTTGGATGTATTCCGGCGGACATCCCGAATAAATGCCTGTTTACCGGACCGATTGAGTTGAATTACGGGCTGTGTTATTATGTGGCGGATATTCGTGAAATAATAATATGGCAATAAAAGATCCATATTAAGTTCAGGGAGGATAAAAATGTCGACGGAAAAAGAAAAGGCTCTGGAACTGGCGGTGGCCCAGATTGAAAAACAGTTCGGCAAAGGAGCCATTATGAAGCTTGGAGAGATGTCGGCAAAGATGGTGGTAGAAGCCATACCCACCGGCTCGATAGCCCTCGATTTAGCCGTCGGCGTGGGTGGAATACCCAGGGGCCGGGTAATAGAAATATTCGGGCCGGAGTCCAGCGGCAAATCAACCCTGGCGCAACACGTCATAGCAGAAGCGCAGAAACTGGGTGGGGCTGCGGCTTACATTGATGTGGAGCATGCCTTCGACCCTTCCTATGCCGCTCGCTGCGGGGTAAAGGTAGATGATATCCTGATTTCCCAACCGGACACGGGGGAACAGGCATTGGAGATTACCGAGCACCTGGTCAGAAGCGGAGCCCTGGACGTGATAGTGGTGGACAGCGTTGCCGCTCTGGTAACCCAGGCGGAGATAGAGGGGGAGATGGGAGACGCCCATGTGGGACTGCAGGCGCGTTTGATGTCCCAGGCGTTGCGCAAGCTGACGCCAGTGGTTGCCAAGTCCCGTACGGCAGTGATATTTATAAACCAGCTCCGGGAAAAAGTGGGCATAACCTTCGGCAACCCCGAAGTCACCCCCGGCGGCAGGGCCCTGAAATTTTACAGTTCGGTCCGCATAGATTTAAGACGGGCGGACCTTATTAAACACGGGGTGGAGGTAGCGGGGAGCCGGGTAAGGGCCAAAGTGGTTAAAAACAAGGTTGCGCCTCCGTTCAGGACGGCAGAATTTGACATAATGTTTGACCATGGCATAAGCAAAGAGGGAGATATTATTGATTTAGGAGTCAATCTCGGCTTGATAAAGAAGACTGGCGCTTTCTTTTCCTATGGTGAAAACAGGCTGGGGCAGGGCAGAGAAAATGCAAAAGATTTTCTGAAACAAAACAAGAGTATTTCTGCGGAAATAGAGAAAAAGATACGGGCTGCATCAACCATGCCGGTCGTGCTGGAAGGGCAGGGAAGGGACGATGGCGGGGACAAGGGTGATTAAATTCCTATGCCTCCCAGCGGACCAAGTCCCTGTTTGTTGAGGGGGATATGGTATAAAAGGTGAGAATATGGCCGGGGAACCTGCCGTTACCGGGGAAAGAACCCGAATCATAACGGGCATCGAGGCGCAAAGAGGCCACAGGAAGCGCCTGAATATTTTCCTGGATAACAAGTATGCCTTCAGTATCGACCCCCTGGTTGCGGAGAAATATTCACTCCATGTGGGAATAGAACTGGACCCTGCCCGGTTAAAGATTCTGAGGGATAAGGACCAGGAGGTCCGGGCGTATGCAGCAGCTCTCCTGTTGCTGAAATTCAGAAAGCGCGGTAAACGGGAACTGGAAAAGCGGCTTGGTGACAGGGGCTTTGAAGAGGTAGTTGTCAGCAACGTGATTCACCGTCTGGAGGTGGAAAATCTGGTTGACGATGTGGAGTTTGTAAAATTCTGGCAGGAAAACCGCCAGGCCTTTAATCCTAAGGGGAAACGGTTTCTCGACATGGAACTGAAACGGGCCGGGATTGATTCCGAAATCATCGAGGCAGGGATAAAGGATGTTAACGAGGAGGACGGCGCTTACAGATCGGGCCGAAAAAAGTTAAGGATATGGTCGGGCCTGGAATATCTTGACTTTAAAAGAAAAATGGGCGCTTACCTGGCGAGGAGGGGGTACCCATGGGACATTATAGGTGAAACAATAAAAAAACTTTGGGAGGAAAGCAGTGAATTCAAGGCAAAATAACTACCGGTTCTCAAGGCTGATTTGACTTGACAGTCGGGAGGTAAATATTTAAAATTATGGAACGAATTTTCTTTTTCGGTAACGTACTGGAGTGGGTATTTATCACATATGTAAAGGAACGGAGGTAGTGGTTTGACCGAAGTAATAGCTTCAGAAAATGA
>JAUYHV010000231.1 GCA_030689845.1 Dehalococcoidia bacterium | reverse complement strand
GGAATATTCCTCGGCGTTGCTGTCGGTATTGTGGCTTACATCTGGAGAGGCAGTTATATGCTGGGAGTAGTCCTGAGCATCGCCATGCTCGGAAACATGTTAATCGCCGGGTTAAGCGGGGCCGGGATTCCCCTGTTAATGGCAAAGTTTCGAACAGACCCGGCAGTTGCATCCGCTGTAATAGTCACAACCTGTACCGATGTGGCCGGATTTTTACTGTTCCTCGGTTTGGCTACTGCCCTGGTTAATTTCCTTTAATAGTTTTTTTAGAAGTCTTCAGGTATACATTTCATCCGGTGGAAATATTAACCGGACAGCGGAGACAACAGGTTACGGATGAAATTTGGCCTGTTGTTTACATGATAGATGTGCCCGTTATTTTTCCTTTGTCTCTGCGCCGGGATAGTAGGCAGCCCGGGACCGATTCCTCAGATCAGCAATGTATTCAAATATTTCCATCTCCGTCCTTGCCTTGCTCTGGTCGTATTTATCGTGATGGACGATTTCCCCGAGTTTGCGGCGGTAAGGGGGCGGGGGCTTAAAATCTACATATCCCACGGGAACAATCTGCGGAATGGTGAACCACGGGTCTACGCCGAGGAGGGTTTTTAAATTCCCTTCCCAGACCGGTGTTGTGCTCACCCACTGGGAGCCCAGGCCCAGGGAAGCTGCCGCCAAATGCATCAGCATGGTGGCATTACCCATGTTCATGTGATACGTTACCCGTTCGTAGCCTATTATCTCGGCAGACAGGCTGGTAGCCAGGAGCGTGCGAGTGTCACCGCAAACAACGATAATAACCGGCGCGTCCCTGAAGGAACGCTCCCCGGCTTCAAGGGTACCGGTCACAGGATGCCTTAATTCGGGAACGAGCTGCCTGTTGAAATTGTCTGTATGTTTCCTGTGGAAACTGTAGAATTCGAAGATTTTCGCCCTCGTCTCTTTGTCTTTAACGATTATGAATTCCCAGGGTTGAGCATTGGCCCCTGACATGGCCCAGCGCCCCGTCTCTAAAATTTTTTCTATATCCGCATCCGGTACAGGATCCGGTTTGAAACGGCGAATGCTTCTCCTCTTCCTTACTATTTCGATTAATGTATCCCAGTTTGACATGTTACCTCCTCAATACATTTAAATTTTGCTTATTCGTTTACAACCATCCTTAGCGCCGGCACTTTGTTTAAATAAATTTCCCGGAGCGCCAGGATGGTAAAAAACCATTGAAACAAGACTTAATATTCAAGAACCGGAATTTGACGTCCGGTTAATGTATTTGTTACTGGCGCACCTGGCCGCTGCCGTATATTATCCACTTGTAGGTGGTCAGTTCCTTCAAACCCATAGGCCCCCTGGCGTGCATCTTCTGGGTACTTATGCCGACTTCGGCCCCCAGCCCGAACTGACCCCCGTCTGTAAAGCGGGTGCTGGCGTTGACATATACACAGGCCGCATCAACTTCGTTGAGAAAACGCTGGGCAGCCGTGTAGTTTTCCGTAACAATAGCTTCTGAATGTCCGGAGCCGTAGGTATCTATATGGTTGACGGCTTCATCAAGGGAATCAACTACTTTGACGGCCGCAATCAGGGCCAGAAATTCTTTTCCCCAGTCCTCTTCAGAAGCAGGCACGGCATTCAGCGACGGAACCGCTTTTAATATAGCTAAAGAACGTTCATCGCAGTGAAGTTCAACACCAGCTTTTGCCAGTTCCTGGGCTATCTCGGGCAGGTAGTCGCCTGCTACTTCCTTGTGAATGAGCACTGTGTCCAGGGCATTGCAGACCGTCGGACGCTGGACTTTGGCATTATAAATAATGGGCACGGCCTTTTTAATGTCGGCGCTTTTATCCACGTAAGTGTGACACACCCCTATACCTCCCGTGATTACAGGCATGCGGGCGTTGTCCCCCACATACCTTACCAGTTCGCTGCCGCCTCTCGGGATAATCAAATTGATATATTCTTTCATCACCAGCATCTCCCCTACCAGCGACCTGTCAGTATTTTCTATAATTTGCACTACATTTTCAGGCAGGTTTGCCTTCAGGCAAGCCTCTCTCATCAAACGGGCAAGGGCTAAATTGGAATTAATTGTCTCGCTTCCGCCCCTCAATATAATCCCATTGCCGGATTTCAAGCAGAGGACGGAAATATCCACGGTGACATTGGGACGGCTTTCGTATATCGCGCCGATAACACCCAGTGGCACTCTTTTTTTCCCAGCCAGGAGCCCGCTGGGTAAAACCTTCATGTCGAAAACTTCGCCTATTGGATCGGGAAGGGATGCTACCGCCAGGACATCCGATGACATCGCCTTTATCCGTCCGGCATCCAGCTTGAGTCGGTCCAGCATGGCTGCTCCCATACCGCTGCTTTCCGCCGCCGTATAGTCTTTATGGTTAGCGGCCAGTACTTCTTCCTGTTGTGTGATTAAAGCGTCCGCAATATTATTAAGAGCTTGGTTTTTTTCAGCGGTGGAAACAAAAGCCATTTTCTTTGCGGCCGCTTTTGCATCCCTGCCAGTCTTCTCCATGTAACGGCTCATATCACTCATTTAAGGGCTCCTGACAGCGAATCGTTTATTATGTAATATTTTTGCATGGCTATTTCGATTGCCCCGGAAACAACGTTTCCGCCTCGCTTTCAATAATTATCATGCCGGCGTATTGCTTCAATATCAGCTTACCCGGTTATCAGATGCCAACCCAGTTTAACCGTAACGGCAACCGGTACCACACCAGCCTGCTGTTTCGGAGTTTTCACCCCTTTCGGTGTCCAATAGGGAAATTCGGATATCGAAAAATCCCTGTAGCTCTGTGGGAAACCTGAGCGGCTTGAACATAGCCTGTATTAGCGCCCCATAGCGCCATTTATTGCTTTTTCATCCGGTCCGCCAGCAGTTCCCCGCCGACTCCCACACACTCCGGGTCACTTTCCTTCAAATAAACTGTAAACGCCCGTTTATCCACCCCGGTTATGCGGCTGGCAGTCTCTGTGAACGATTGAATCAGTTCTTTCCTTTTATCCCTTTCGAGTTTCGGCCCCAGGAAGAATATCGTTGGCATTTCAACCTCCTTAAATTGTTGTTATTTTCCCCGAAAAACCTGAATTCCATCTTACAGTGAATCAGCTATTATTTTCAACCGATCTCATCTTTGATTTGTTATCTATATATACCGATTTCACAATATCACCAGGTTATTCCTGTGAATAACCTCGGAGCCGTATTCATGCCCGAGAAGGGCGGATATCTTTTGGGAGTGCGCGCCTTTTATTGCCTGGATATCTCCGGAGCTGTAGCTGCTGATGCCGAAACCAATACACCTGTTTTCCCCATTAAATATTTCAACTATGTCACCCCGGGAAAACTCCCCCTGGACGGTGCTGATTCCGCTGGGCAGCAAACTCTTATTTTGTTTCCTCAGAGCGGCGGCAGCCCCGTCATCTATAACCACTTTACCGCAGCATGCCAGTCCGCTGAGCATCCACCTTTTCCGGCTTTCAATCCTGGTACTGCCGGGTGCAAAGAACGTCCCGATAGATTCCCCCGAAGCAATCCTTATCAAAACATCAGGGATTCTTCCACCGGCGATGATAACTCCTACACCGGAAGCTGTAGCCAGTTTTGCGGCTTCCAGCTTGGTAACCATTCCTCCCGTCCCTCCCCCTTTTACAGGACCACCCGCAATACGGAAAAGCTTTGCATCTATCTTATCTACCCGGGGTATCAGGCTGGCCGTGGGGTTCTTATGGGGATCGCCGGTATACAGCCCCCCGATATCCGTCAGTATTACCAACAGGTCGGCATCCACCAGATTTGCGACCTGGGCTGAAAGATTATCGTTATCCCCAAATCTGGCCCCTCTCAGTTCCTCGGTGGCTACCACGTCATTTTCGTTTACGATGCATATTACCTTTAATTCCATTAAAGAAAGCAGGGTATTCCGGGCGTT
Organism: Dehalococcoidia bacterium; assembly: GCA_030689845.1. GTDB lineage: Bacteria > Chloroflexota > Dehalococcoidia > JACQUA01 > JACQUA01 > JAUYHV01. The sequence goes on along the minus strand of JAUYHV010000231.1, from coordinate 21,450 downwards.
CAAATATCCCAAACGGTTCGATAAATCAGCCCTTGTGAGAAGCGCCTGGGCGACGGTTATGCCGTGCCAATCGAACAATTGCTCATAGGCTGACATTAAACTGCTCTGCCCGATGGAAGCCAGAACCTGTTTAAAAGGTATATCCTTCCGCTCGCCCCGCAAACCCAGTTTTTTCCTGCCTGCCGCTATGGCTCCCGATGAAACCACCGTCACTTCCTTACCTTTGCCCTGAAGCGCGGCTATCTGGCTGACCAGGACAGCCATTATCTGAAGGTCAAGTTTCCCGGTCCCCGCAGTAAGCAAATTCGTGCCCAGTTTTACTACGATCCTGTGGTACGGTAGTACGGGCGTGCTTTTGTCCAGTTCCATTTCAGCTTGTTTTCTGCTTCTCCCCTGATAATCGTATGTAATTATATCATAGAGCTACGGGCAATTTACTATTTATAGAAGGTAGAAAATAAAATCGAAGAATCATCTCCTTTTACCACCAGCACAGAGCACTTTCAATTTATTAAGGCTTTAGGCCCATATTTATAAACATTTTTCATTTGGCTTTTCTTCGCAACTTTCCTGCACTTTTGCCCGTATTGTTTTATAATATAGCGCCCGATAGGGAAAATATCCCGTATCCTCAATTTCACCATCCATCAATGAAAGGAGGCCTGGCAGCAAATGGCCAAGGCTACTCGCTACACTCCCGAATTTATAAAAGAAAACCTGGACAAAGGTTACTGGACGAAAACTACCTACGTTGACATATGGGACAGGAACGCAGCCGAATACCCCGACAAAGAGGCAGTGGTTGACTCCCACACACGCCTTACCTGGTCCCAGGCCAAGCTGTGGATTGACCGCGTTGCCCTCGGGTTGCTGGAAATGGGATTTAAAAAGGATGAAGTGCTGGTGGTTCAATTACCGAACAGCGTCGAGTTGACTCTCCTCAGGGTAGCGACAGAAAAAGCCGGAATTCTCTGCCTGCCGCTCATGCGGACGTTCAGACATAAAGAGGTTGAATATGCCCTCAAATACACCGAAGCCGCCGGTGTTGTGGTTCCGGTGACATTCCGTGACTTCGACTATATTAAAATGCTGGGGGAGATTAAAGGAAACTTACCATCTCTAAGACATATTTTCACCGTTGGCGACAGTACTCCGGCCGGAACCGTTTCCATCGGGCGAATGGTGGAGACCCCAATTGAGCAAAAGTATCCTGCCGACTACCTGCAAAAGACCAAAACGCCCTTCGATGAGTTTACCCTGATATTTTTAACCAGCGGCTCGACGGGCTTTCCCAAGTTCGTGGAAAACCCCATTTGCTCCATAACCTGCAGGGAATACTGGCTGGCAAAACACCTGAAATTCACCAGGGACGATGTCTTTGCCCTTATATCCCCCACGGCCGGAGGGGCAAACGGCAGAGCTTATTGCGGTGCCCCCATCGTCGGCGGAAAAATCGTCAACCTGGAGAAATTTGATGCCGAAGATGTTCTGAAACTTATAGAGAGGGAACGTGTAACGGTCTTGCCCGCGGTCCCGGCTATGTTCAGCATGATGCTGAACCATCCCAACTTAAACAAATATGATTTAAGTTCTGTGAAATATATTTTAAGCATGGGAGCTGTGTTGCCTTTTGACATCGGCATGGAAATTGAGAAAAAGATGGGGAAAATGCTGCAAAATTATAGCTCCATCGATTGCTCAGCCGCCTGCCATACCCTGCCTGAACAACCGGCCGAGCAGCGTATACTTACCTGCGGTAAGACCTATGCCTGGGCAGAGTTGAAACTGGTTGACGATGACGGTAAGGAAGTGACTGCGGGAGGTGTCGGTGAAATCATTTTGAAAGGTCCGGCAGCGGCCTCGGGATATTTTAAGGACCCCGACACAACCTGGAAAACATGGACCAGGGACGGGTGGTTCAAGATGGGCGACCTGGGAAAACTGGATGAACACGGCAACCTTATTATCGCAGGACGTAAAAAGGATATGATTATCCGGGGCGGTCAAAACATTTACCCCGTGGAAATTGAAAATCTCCTCGTTGTCCACCCCAAGGTCTTGAGCGCCGCCGTCGTCGGCATGCCCGACCCGGTCCTGGGCGAAAAGGCCTGCGCCTATGTAGTGCCAAAAGAAAATCAGGAATTTGAATTCGCTGATATGATATCCTACCTGAAAGAAAACAACTTGCCCGGCTTTAAATTACCGGAAAGGTTGGAGGTGATAGAAAAGATGCCCATGGTGGCAGAGGGGCAGAAGATTGATAAAAAAACACTGATGCAGGACATAGCCGACAAATTAAAGGCGGAGAAAATATCCTGAGGTATTTTTTTATTGACAAGCCTTAACAAGGTAGATTAAAATCGATATATCATTAAGAAGGAGTGAAAGCGAATGGCTATAAATAGCAATGCACCAAAACCACGAATTCCCAAGGCAACGAGAATCACCAGTGTTGAGCAGCTTCTGCCTACTGCAAGAGACATGGTCAGCAAAGAAGCTTCACACATGTACGAGGGCGTTTTAGTTAATAAGGGAACCAAAGTATTGTTCGTTAACGACCCAACCGCCGACCAGTTGGTTGTTGAATCCCTTACTATCGCCATGCGGGAGCGCGGAGCAAACGTGACTACCATCAACCTGGAAGGGTTCCCCGGACTCAAAGATCCCGTAGACATGCTGGACAACATGTTTTCAAACAACTGGTATCCTGATTGGGTATGGGATGCAGCTAAACAAACAGATGTTCTCCTGATAACCGCGTTCATCAAGGAAGCCCATACTCCTCACCCGGAGTTGCCCAAAAATATATTTGTGGACAACCTGGAGATGACCGCCGACCTCATGGTATCGGAATACGAGAAATTTCCACCTGAAATACGGGATAAAATCGACGAGGTAGCATGGGAAAACCTGGAAAACTGTACGAAGGTTAAATGGACCGACCTTGAAGGCACGGATATAAACATTAGCCCCACCGCCGAAGAATGGGCAAAGGCCACCCGGCGTCACAAGGAACGGACCGGGCGTCCTTATATGCACGGGCATTTGATGCTGCCTGCTCCATGCGAAGTAATGAGCGGAGTCTTTGTCACCAGCAGTATAACCTTTGGCGGTCCTATCCCAAGGACTACTTTTACCATTGAAAAAGGCAAGGCCGTCAAGGTAGAAGGCGGAGGTAAATACGGAGACAGGGTAAGGGAATCCTTTACAAAGTATGCCAACCTGCATAAATCAAAATGTCCGGGACCGGGCGTCAACTGGATGACCACAATAGGAATTTGCACCCATCCCAAGGCCCAACGTTCGCCTTTCTTCGATGAGCTTGCAGGGTCAGCCAGGGTATATGCCTGGACTTTCGGCCACCGCCGCTCGGGAGTTCTCCATTCGTCCATCGGCGAAGGCATGATGTCACCAAACTATAAGATGATCCGTCATATGGATACCTATTTCAACACCGTTGTAACGGACAAAGGCCCCGTTGTTAAAGACGGCCGTCTGACTGCGTTAGACGATCCCAGGGTACGCAAAGTAGCCGAAAAATACGGTGACCCTGACAAACTCCTTACCGAAATATGGATTCCGGCTGTTTCCGGAGTCAACGCTTAGGTTTAGAAATATTGCTTATCCCGGCATCCACCTCCTGGTGGATGCCGGGATTGCTAACTCACCGTTTCCCCGGTGTCGTCTGTTTGTACTCAATGAACAATGGAGCAGCTTTCTTTGCGCAGGAATGAGCAAAGTATGTAAGGTCAAATATTTGCCTGCCTTGCGGGGCAATTTTTTCTTCTATCTTTTAAATTTGATTTAAATTAATTTCCGACATTGATTATTTACAGAACCCGAGTTCAGATGATGCTGGTGAATAGAATTATTTCCATTAAATTCCTTTCCTTTGCTTCGACTACCACACCACCAACCGGAAAAGCCGGGCATTGATAGCATGGCATAACAGTTTCCCAAATAATAAGCCCGTTGTGTTATAATTTTTCCGAGCGTAAAGATAAAAAGGAGTGAGTTTTTTGTCCTTTGAGACCATAACCCTGCAGAAAGATTCTGCTATTGCTACCATCACCCTGAACAGACCTGACAGACTAAATGCTCTCAATGAGAAACTCCTGGCAGAACTTGCTGTTGCTTTGGACGATGTTTCGGCGGACTCCCTTGTCCGGGTTCTCGTTCTTACCGGGTCAGGAAAAGCCTTTTGCGCAGGCGGGGATTTCCGTTATAGCGATGTTAAATCGGGTAAAACCGCCCTCGAAGAGGCAGAGGACATGAGAAACCTTTATTCCGATATAAAAACCGGACGTTTGCCTCCTGAAACATCCTCAATTTTTATCAACCTTATGAAAATGGAGAAACCGACCATAGCCATGGTAAACGGTGATGCTATAGGAGGTGGTCTGGACCTGGCGCTTTGTTGTGATATAAGGGTTGGAGCTGCCTCAGCCAGGTTTTCTGTGGGCTTTACTCGAATAGGGCTGACCCCTGATTCCGGAGGGACATGGCTGTTGCCTCGTATAGTTGGTCTCGGTAAAGCCCTGGAGATGATTTTCACAGGAGACTTTTTCAGCGCGGAAGAGTGTTTCCGGCTTGGTTTGCTTAACAGGGTTGTTGCCCTGGATAACCTGAAAAACGAAACCATGACCCTGGCAAAGAAGCTGGCCGACGGTCCCCCCATTGCCCTGCGCCTTTCGAAAATCCAGGTATACCAGGGACTGGAAATGAACTTTGAGACAGCCCTTACCGTGGCCGCAGCTTATCTCAACCTCACCTCATCGTCCCGGGATCACCTTGAAGGGATCAAGGCTTTCATAGAAAAAAGGAAACCCATTTATGACGGGACCTGAAGCAGGTAGTGCCGGTAACATCGCAGAATAGAAAGAAAAACTATGGATAATTCATTGTTTCTAATTTTTTTCCGGTCCGGCCCCATAGGCCTGGTGATATTCCTCCTGTGCATTGGTGGCATGATCTACTTACTAACCAAGGCTGACGAGATAAAAAAAAGAACCCAGCGTATGGAAAACGAGAAAAAGCCTTAAACTAATCTGGAAAAGTAAATTAAAATATTAATTGAAAATTTATCAAGAGGAGGAACGGTCCCTTGGACGAGCTAAAGATATTTACAGGTAATGCCCATCCTGCCCTCGCCAGGGCTACCTGTGAGTACCTGAAAGTCCCCATGGGGGAAGCAAAAATATTTGAATTTAGCAACGAAAATATTTTTGTTAATATTCTTGAAAATGTCAGGGAGCGCGACGTATTTATTATTCAGCCGTTAGCTTCCCCGGTTAATAAAAACCTTGTGGAGCTCCTGATAATGCTCGACGCCTTCAAACGGGCATCCGCGGGAAGAATAACTGCCGTGGTTCCCTATTATGCCTATGCCCGCACCGACAAGAAGGACCAGCCTCGTGTGCCCATAACAGCCCGGCTTATTGCCGACCTCCTCACCGTTGCCGGCGCCAACCGGTTACTTACCACGGATTTACACGCGGGACAGATTCAGGGATTTTTCAGCATACCCGTCGATGAGTTGACTGCCTTATATATTCTCACCCGGTATTTCCAGAACAAGTCCCTGGAAAACCTCGTTGTGGTGGCATCGGATATAGGAATCACGAAAAGGGCCAGGGATGTGGCTGAGAGACTGAAAACCCCCCTGGCCATTATAGCCAAGAGGCGGGTAGATAACAGCGGCAAATCGGAAGCCCTTACCCTTATCGGAGATGTAAAGGGCAAACAAGCCCTTATAGTTGACGACGAAATAGATACAGCCGGTTCCCTGGTTAATGCTGTAGATTTATTGCGATTGAACGGCGCTACAGACATTTACTCCTGCTGCACCCACGCCGTATTTTCAGGACCTGCGATGGACAAAATCTCGAAAAGCCCGGTAAAAGAGATAGTTATCACGGATACACTGCCTTTACCTGAGGCGAAGAAATTACCGAAAATCACCGTGCTTTCCATTGCCCCTCTCCTTGGGGAGGCTATAAAGAGAATCCACAGCGGGACCTCGATAGGAGCCATGTTTGAATAGGATAGTACCATGCTGAAATGGTTCGGTAACTTTCTGAAATGGCTCGGAAGCCTCCTGGACTCAAACGAAAAAGAACTAAAGAAACTCCAGCCACTGGTTGAAGAGATCAACAGCCTTGAACCCGTTTTCGAAAAACTCACCGATGCCGAACTGCGATTTTCCACGGAACAGTTCAGGGCAAGGATCAGTTCCGGCGAGACTTTAGACGAACTGCTGCCCGAAGCTTTTGCAGCAGTAAGAGAGGCGGGAAAAAGGACCATAAAACAACGTCATTTCGACGTACAATTAATGGGCGGGATCGTGCTTCACCAGGGGAAGATTGCCGAAATGAAAACCGGGGAAGGCAAAACCCTTGTAGCGACCCTGCCACTGTACCTCAACTCGCTTAAGGGAAGCGGGTGTCACCTTGTCACCGTAAACGATTACCTTGCCAAGAGGGATCCCCACTGGATGGGCCCCATCTTCGACGCCCTCGGCATTTCCGTGGCAAGTATTCAACATGAGTCTTCGTTTCTATATGACCCCGCCTATGAAAACGAGGATCCCCGCTGGCAAGGTTTGCGCCCCATTTCACGTAAAGAGGCTTATGCGGCAGATATAACCTATGGAACTAACAACGAATTCGGCTTCGATTATCTTAGAGATAACATGGTTATTGACCCGTCCCAGATGGCGCAACGTCCTTTGAATTATGCCATCGTCGATGAAGTTGACAATATCCTCATCGACGAGGCCCGGACGCCGCTAATCATAAGCGGAGCGGCCGGTGAATCGGCCCAGAAATATTATGCTTTCGCCAAGATAATACCCCAACTAAAAAAAGATGAAGATTACGCCATAGATGAAAAAACCAGGGGGGTTTCTTTAACGGATGAGGGAACAAACAAGGTGGAGGAATCATTGCGCCGACTCGGATTGTTAAAAGCCCCCAATTTATACGACACTGCAAATTACACTTTAACCCACTACATGGATTCTGCACTGAAGGCTCATGCCATTTTTAAAAGAGACCGGGATTATGTCGTACAAGTAATTAAGGGCCAAGAGAACAAGGGACCCCAGGTAATTATCGTTGACGAATTTACGGGACGTTTAATGCTCGGCCGGCGCTACAGCGAGGGGCTGCACCAGGCTATTGAAGCTAAAGAGGGCGTCAAGATCCAGCAGGAAAGTATGACACTGGCCACTGTCACCTTTCAAAATTATTTCCGTATGTATGAAAAGCTGGCCGGCATGACCGGGACTGCCGCGACGGAAGCCGAGGAGTTCCATAAAATCTATAAACTTGAAGTTGTAATCATGCCCACGAACCGGCAAATGATCAGGATTGACCATCCCGACCAAATCTATAAAACCGAAGAGGGCAAATTCCAGGCTGTCGGCAGGGAGATCGAAAGACTTTATGCTGACGGAAAACCAGTCCTTGTAGGCACAGTTTCAATAGAAAAATCAGAGCATCTCGGCGAAATATTACGACTAAAAGGAATCCCCCACCAGGTCCTGAACGCCAAGCACCATGAAAAAGAGGCCGGAATAATATCAAAAGCGGGACAACCCGGTGCAGTTACCGTGGCTACCAATATGGCCGGTCGGGGCGTCGACATCACCCTGGGAGAAGGAGTCGTTCAAAAAGGCGGCCTCCACATCATAGGCACGGAGAGGCACGAAGCCCGGCGTATTGACAACCAGCTTCGCGGCCGTGCCGGACGCCAGGGAGACCCCGGAAGTTCAAGATTTTTTGTTTCTCTCGAAGATGATATTGTCCGGCGTTTCGGGGGAGACCGTATTAAGGGATTTATGGAATGGGCGGGCATGGATGACGAAACTCCTATCGAACATTCCATGGTATCCAAAGCGATAGAAAATGCCCAGGTGCGTGTCGAGGGTTACCATTTCGATATGCGCAAACACCTGGTGGATTACGACGATGTCGTTAATAAACACCGGGAAATCATATATCAGGACCGCAAGAAAATAGTCAGCGGGGCGGACCTGAAAACTAACATCCTGAACATGATTGCGGATGAAATCAGGGGTCTCGTACAAACATACCTTTTGGATGAACACGGCGCCGATTGGGATTTGGAAGGATTACAGAGAGATGTTGGAATTGTTATCCCGTGGCCGCAGGGACTTGACCCCCAGGTCATGGCATCCATGAAAAAAAACCAGATAGAAGCCAGGTTGATAGAACACGCCGGTGTTCTCTACGAGGAAAAAGAGGCAGAAACCGGAGCGGATGGTATGAGGGTTTTGGAACGCTGGGTAATGCTGCAGACTTATGATAACCTTTGGGTCGACCACCTTACCGAGATGGATCACATGCGCCAGGGAATTGGGCTGGTGGCTGTCGGCAATTCCGACCCCCTGGTTGCCTACAAAAAAGAGGGCTATGTATTTTTCCAGAGCCTGTTGTCCAATATAAGACACGATATAACCCATACTATTTTCCACGTGAATATTAAAAAGGAAGCGACTTCCAAACCCCGTACTGCCATAACAGATGGAGCTGCAAAAAGGAGTAAAGAGCGGGTTCCTGCCGGCGGGAAAGCAGGCCGAAACGACCCTTGTCCCTGCGGCAGCGGGAAAAAATATAAAAAGTGCTGCGGCCAGTAGTCAATTTTCCGGTCAACCGTGGTCCCCGCAGGAAATAGGCAACCGGAAGCCTCTGTAACAGGTTTTACACCCGTTTTTCCTTAGCCTTTCGCAACGTTAGTACGTTTATGTAGCGGAGAAGAAAGGTTGCCCCGGCTTACCTCCAGGCATAACAGTGGTTCATCAAATGTTGAAGGTAGCTGCATAGTCCAGCAGTAATGTACCCCGCACAATTAGGTCGGATGGGTTATAATTGACATCGAAAAGGACTTTTACGGATTGAAGTCATGCTATCCCTTACGAACCTCACCCTGCAAAAAAGAATAGTCTTACTGGCCCTCGCCGGGCTGACAGTAGGCCTCGGATTGTTCAGTTGGCTGGGTGTTCAATCGTTGAAAGACAGCACACAGCGGATACTCGACGAACGTCTCAACATTGCCCGCGTTCTGGCAAGCCGCCTGGACAACACCCTGGGAAATGTCCTGGGCAGTTTACAGGATATGGACTTTAACGACCCGCCTCCTTCAAAAGAACGGTTCAAACAGTCTGCCGCCTCATTCCAAAAGTCCCTGTCGAGATCCGGGATTGCTGTCATAAACGTTGTTATCACCGACAACGCAGGTAAAGTTATCCTTGTCGAACCCGAGAATGCAGGGATTTCCAGTATGGATATTACTATTTATCCTGAGGTAAAGGAATCTTTAGCCTCCGGCAAATCCACAATATCAGGCTTGACTTCAGCCCCTCCTATGGCCAGCCCGGTAATATTGGCCACAGTTCCTCTCAGGGACAGCAGCGGACAGATTACGGGTGTAGTTTCAGCCTTAATTGACGTAAACCAGTCCAGCAATGACGCTTTCAAACCGCCTATTTCTGTAGGGAGGAGCGGCTATACAGAAATCGTAGACGGCAACGGTATTATCCTTGCCAGGACAGAACCAGGCTCACCCCCTGCCCTCTATGAAAGAAGCGACCATCCCGCAAAATTTTCCCAGTTGATAGAACGACGGGAGGCAACAGTAGGAACATGTCACCGCTGCCATGAAATAAGCAGTGAGCGCCTCAAGGATGTTCTGGCTTTTGCACCCCTATCCGTTACGTCGTGGGGAGTCGCTATCCGCCAGACCGAGGAGGAAGCCCTGGCCCCAACCAGGCGCCTGGAACAAAGGTTACTAATAATAGGGATTATCCTCTTTGTCAGCACATTTCTTGCCGTTTGGATAATCATGCAGGGTATCATCAAACCGATAAGGGTTTTGACCACTGCTGCCCAAAAAGTAGCATCGGGAGATTTCTCAGCAGTCAGCCCTATCAACCGAAAGGATGAAGTAGGACGGCTCAGCAACGCTTTTTATTCCATGACCAGGGAACTGGCCAAATCGAGAGACGAACTCTTGTCCCGCAATGAAGAATTGTCAGCTCTGAACGCCATAGCCGAAACAGTTAACCAGTCTCTGGCCCTTGACGATGTCCTGATAAGCGCCATGCAAAAAGTATTGGAAGTCACCAAAACAAAATCAGCCTGTGTTTTCCTGAAAAATACCGTCACCAACAAGTTCGAAACGCGAAGTTGTATAGACCCTTCAAATTTCTTCAAATGTCAAAACACCGGCACAATCGGAGCCAGCTGCGCCTGTTACCAGGTACTGCAGCGGGGAGAAACGCTGATGGTCAACGACCCTTCTCAATGCCCGATGCTGGCTGAAGAAGAAGTTTTAAAGGAAAACATAGGCTGCTTCGTAGGCATACCTCTTAAATCCAAAAACAGGACCCTCGGTGTCATGAATATAGCCTGCTCCAAGGACCATCCCTTTACGGAAAATGATTTCAGGATGCTGGATTCCATAGGTTACCAGATAGGTATATCCATGGAAAATTCCATACTTTACGAAGACGCAAAACAGAAAGAGAAACTCAAGGGGCAGCTCCTGGATAGTGTTATAAACGCCCAGGAAGAAGAGAGAAAAAGGGTAGCAAGGGAATTGCACGATGAATACGGACAGACATTAACAGGACTTATCATGTCCATTGAATCCATGGAAAACATCACCTTACCAGAGCAGCACGTTTTCAGAGAACGGCTGAACGCAGCAAAAAACATCGTTAAGGGCGCCCTAACTGAACTTCGGAGGTTAACCCTGGGACTGCGTCCCTCAACTCTTGACGACCTGGGTCTGGCAGCTACTATCCGCTCCTACGCCAAGACCCACCTGGAAGAAGCAGGGATCAATGTTGATTTTAAAAGTAAAGGTTTGAACAGCAGGCTGGCTACGGCGCTGGAAACGGCTTTATTCAGGATCATCCAGGAAGCCATCCATAATATAGGTAAGTATGCTGAAGCGCGAAATGTCACCATCACCATAGAGGCCGGAAGTGAAACAATCACGGCTACCGTCAGGGATGATGGTAAAGGTTTTGATGTCGATGAAGTCTTTAAAACCAGGATCAATTCCAAATCCCTTGGACTTTTAGGTATCCAGGAAAGGGTATCACTACTTTCCGGCACTTTCGAAATAAAGTCCGTGATAGGAGAGGGGACCACCATCGTAATTGAAATTCCAGTGGTTGAATCCTTGCTAACACCTGGACCGGCTAAAATAAACGGAAAAAACCCTGAACAAAAAAGAGTTTGATTTTGGAGGAAATATTGTATTATGGATAAGATGAGAGTATTAATAGCTGACGACCATGCCATTGTCCGGGAAGGTCTGCGAACTATTCTTGGGGCACAACCTGATATCGAAATTGTTGGAGAGGCCACCACAGGTCAGGAAGCTATAGATAAAACTGTCGAACTCCATCCCGATATAGTACTCATGGATATAACCATGCCGGTAGTAAACGGCATAGAGGCTACCCGGCGTATTGCCGAACAAAAACTGGATACCAAAATTCTCGTGCTAACAATGCACGAAAGCGACGAGTATTTTTTCAAGGTGCTCGATGCCGGTGCTGCCGGCTATTTTATCAAAGGCGGTTCCTCTATTGAGTTACTCTCGGCGTTAAGAGCGGTTTGGAACGGGGATGTCTTTCTGTATCCCAGCATGGCAAAAAAACTCCTTGGTGAATATATTCAGCAAACAAAGACCGGGCAGGAAAAAGAAAAATTTGATGGGTTGACCAAACGGGAAAGGGAAATCGTGAAGCTGATTGCCGAAGGTCACACGAACCAGGAGATTGCCGATATGCTTATTCTCAGTATTGCTACGGTACAAACCCACCGCGCCCGTATAATGTCTAAACTAGGCCTCCGCAGTCCCACCGAACTTGTAAAATATGCCCTGCGCCGAGGATTCATTACCCTCGATGACTGATAACTGGTACGGAACACTAAGTTCCGGCTACTATGTAGTACGTAAAAATACTCAGTATCCGCCCGTAATAATACTACCTGGTTAGTATTGTCTCACCTTTTCCCCCGTGATACTATTGTTCTTGAAGCCTGTTGAAAACATCTTCGGCCTGGATTATGTTCTGAATAATTCCGTGCAAGACAGGAAAGGAAAAATGGATCAGGGCTTACGGATAGTACTTGCTTCCGAACATCCGGAAATGCGGTACCTGCTTAAAAAAATAATTACGGAAGAATCGGGTAATGTTATCATTGGACAGGCTGAAAACGTTCCCAGGACAATGACCCTGACACGAAACATGAGACCCGAAATGGCCATTATAGACAGCAATCTGCCTCATGCAGTTGGTCTCGATGGTATTCCTCTTTCCAGAGCGGGGGGACTGGATGCAGCTCAGGCCATTTCAGAGGAATTACCCGGTGTTCGCGTGGTGCTGGTCAATAACCTTGACTCTCAAGTTTTATCGAGGGCCGGTACCGACTCGACCGAACCGGGATATTTTTCCATGAGAATAAACGGGGCGGCAAAGCCGATTTTACTCCGGGAGTTAAACAGGGAAGCACAACCGGGGCGGGGACCTGTATTTGTCGAATTGGGTTTCGTACAGCAAACATTCCTGCAGCGAAATTTATCCAGCTTGAGCGATACCGCCCTGATAACTGGAGGGTTTGCAACGGCCATCGGATTATCTTTAAATATCTCATCTTTCGAAACCACCATTGGTTTGGCAACCGTCATCGTCGGTATATTTGTTTTGACAGCGGGAATGGCAGGAAAATTAACTTTCAAGTTGAAAGATAAAAAGCAGTAGTATGGCGTTACAGAGTGCCTTAAAAAAGTGCAGCCTTTTCTCCTCTTTATCCGATAGTCTCCTTGAGAACATCTCAAGGTCCGCCGCCGAGAAACAATATGCCGCAGGATCAACTTTAATCCAGGAAGGAGACACGGCTGAAGAACTTCATGTTTTGCAGGAGGGCAAAGTAGCTATACAAATTGTTGTGCCAAGGGACCAGGGTCCGGCAGGGAGAAAAGTTACCGTGGACATCGTTGGCGCCAATGAATGCCTGGGATGGGCTGCCCTCCTCGAACCCCATACTCACTCGATTACCGGTGTATGCCTCCAAAAAGTAAAAGTGCTGAGTATCAGCGGTGCCAGGCTCAGGTTGTTGATACAGGATAACCCTCGAATCGGAAGCCAGATATTTCAGGAACTGGTAAAAACAATAACATCAAAGCTCGACGAGACCCGGCAGGTCTTAATTAGTGAACGGTTGTCGGTGGGCTTAAAATAACGTCGATTCAGGAAATAAAACCGGTTTAAATCACTAAACCGGCGGAAATAGAACAAAATAAAGGAGGACAAAAAAATGAACCCATGGCTTATCGCTCTTGTTGTGGTTGTTGTCTTGATACTGATTTCAGTTGGTACCAAGATCGTAAAACAGTACGAACGTGGTGTGGTGCTGCGTTTCGGAAAACTCGTGGCAGTCAGGAATCCCGGCTTCAATTTGATTATTCCGTTCATTGACCGCCTGACCAAAGTCAGCCTGCGAATCGTCACTTTCGTTCTGGAACCCCAGGAAGTCATTACCAAGGATAACGTCACTGTAAAAGTGGATGCCGTAGTTTATTTCATGGTAATCGACCCTGTAAAGGCCATCATTAACGTAGAAGAATACAAAGATGCCATTATTCAACTCGCATTGACCACTCTCCGGAGCGTTCTCGGCCAGTCAGACATGGACGAACTCCTGGCCCACCGCGACCAGATCAATCTCAGACTGCGGGAAATTATTGACGAGCAAAGCGAAGACCCCTGGGGCGTCAGGGCGACACTGGTAGAGATCAAAGACGTATTACTCCCCGAGGCCATGCAGCGTGCTATGGCAAAGCAGGCCGAAGCTGAAAGGGAAAAACGGGGTAAGATTATTCATGCCGAAGGTGAAAAGGCAGCCGCAGCTACCCTGGCAGAAGCAGCGAAAATAATCCACAGCCAGCCAGAGGCTCTGCAGTTGCGTTATCTCCAGACACTCGTCGAGATGGCCGGAGAGAAGAACAGCACAATTATTCCGGTAACCCTGGATATCATGAACGCCCTGTCTCCCAGGACATCTACCCGTACAAACAATGACTGAGAAAGAGAGCCTGTAAAGCCTCTTTCAAATAATTCTTGAAGGGAGCAATCTGTATTGCAGTTCAAAGAGAAAGGGTTAACCCGGCGTCAGTTTATTAAAAAGTCAGCAGGAGCAATGGGATTGCTGTCTTTAGTTTCTTCCCCGTTATTGCCCATACTGGGTAGAGCAAAAGCATCTGAGACTGATAGCGGTGAAGACCATCAACAGGAAAAGAAACATGCCTGGAGCATGGTGATCGACCTGAAAAGGTGTGATGGTTGCACAGGGCTGGATATACCGCCCCAGTGTACCCAGGCATGCATATCCGGTCACTTTGCACCAAAAGGCCATAAATGGATTGAAATTTACGACGTTGAGCTACCGGGAGGAGGAAAGTATTTTCTTCCCATGCCGTGTTACCAGTGTGAAAATGCTCCTTGCGTCAACGTTTGTCCGGTAGGCGCAACATACCATGATAAAGACGGTGTTGTCCTGATCGACCACCATCGCTGTATAGGCTGCCGCATGTGTATGGCAGCCTGCCCGTATCAACGCCGCTTCTTTAACTGGGGTAAACCCGAAGTTCCCCCTGAGGCGTCTTTGGCCGAGTATTCACCCCTTTACCCCGTTCCGGCTGTTCGGGGAACAGTCATCAAGTGCATGTTCTGTGCCCACTACTTACAGGATGGAAGGCTGCCCTACTGCGTCACCGCTTGTCCCAGGAAAGCCCTGTACATAGGAGATTTGAACCAGGACATTGCCGGCAATGGAACGGAGATAGTTAAGCTGTCAAAATTCCTCGGTGAAAACGATGCCTTCCGCAACAAGGAGGATTTAGGCACTCAACCCCGTGTATTTTACCTGCCCGGCCACGGCCAGGACGCTGGCAGGAAAGCCGATGACGACCGTCCACTCCTTCCCAACACCTGGGCATGGGGTGGAGAGGGATATAACAAGAAAGTCGGTGTCTGGCCGTGGGAAAAGGAGGTTAAATGAGAGCGAGAGTTGAAACCTTCACCGAGCGCCTGGAAAGGACAGTCCTTTCCCCCATGGCAAAATCCAGCAATTCCTATAAGGCCCTGGTCCTTTTCCTCCTGGCGGTGATGTTCTGGGGGCTGTATGCCTTTATCGTACAGCTCAATTATGGACTCATGGCCACCGGCATGCGGGACACGGTTATGTGGGGACTGTACCTCGTCAACTTCGTTTTCTTCATAGGTATCAGCCATGCAGGAACCCTCATTTCAGCCATATTGCGGGTCAGCAATGCCACCTGGAGAACACCCGTCACCCGAATGGCTGAACTGATAACTGTTGTGGCTATCTCCATCGGTGCCTTGATGCCCATTATCGACCTTGGCCGCCCTGAACGCGTCTGGCACATAATCGTCTGGGGCCGGTTCCAGTCGCCCCTTTTGTGGGACATCGTTTCGATTGCCAGTTACCTGTCTGGGAGTATCCTTTACCTTTACCTTCCCCTGATTCCGGATTTCGCCCTGATGCGGGACCGTTTCGGCCGGGGGACTTCTAACGTCAAACGAAAAATTTACACGTGGCTGGCTGTGGGCTGGAAAGGCACGCCGGAGCAGCACCACAGGCTGGAAAAGGCGATTGGTATCATGGCCCTCACCATAATCCCTATCGCCGTCTCGGTCCACACAGTTGTCTCCTACGTTTTCGCCATGACCCTGCGGCCGGGCTGGGACAGTACCGCTTTCGGTATATATTTCGTCATCGGCGCTATTTTCTCAGGCCTTGCCTCAATCCTGATAGTCATGGCTATTTTCCGAAAGATTTATCACCTGGAAGAGTACCTGACTGAGAGGCATTTTAAAAACCTGAGCCACCTCTTTTTGGTTGCTCTCCTGTTCTACGCCTACCTGACTATCGGTGAGTTCCTGGTCCCGGGATACAAGATGGCAATAGAGGAAAAACACCTTTTGGAGCTTATCATGCTGGGACAAGACGCTGGCTGGTTCTGGTTCTTCGTTGTTGGCGGCATGGTAGTACCAGCGATTCTCCTCATATTCCGCATCGGCCGTACCATACCCCGGATCCTCGTTGCTGCCGTACTCGTTAACATAGCCATGTGGATCAAGAGGTTCATTATCGTCGTACCCAGCTTGAAAGTACCTTTGATGCCTTTCGAGTTCGGCACTTACACACCAACATGGGTAGAGTGGTCCATTACGGCAGCGGCGTTCGCAGCCTTTGTACTTATCTTCGCCGTTTTTGCAAAAATCATGCCCCTGATCTCAATATGGGAAGTAGCCGAAGAAAACGAACAACGTGAACATGCCACGGAGGGAAAAGGAAAATGAAGATATTAAAATTTACAATCACTTTACTTCCCGCCCTCCTGGTCCTGTTCCTCCTGGCAACAACAGTCATCGCCCAGGAGGTCCCTCCACCCTATGCCGGCGCCACCAACCCCTTTAAGTGGGATGATGCCTCCGCCCAGAACGCCGGGAAGCAGATTTACCAGCAGTCCTGCCTGGGATGCCACGGCATCGACGGAAAAAATGTTCCTTCCGCCAACTTTGGTTCCCCGGAATACCGGCAAAACCTGGAAAAAAGCCCGGACCATGCATTCTGGATATTCAGTGAGGGAAAAATGAGCAACGGTATGCCGCCGTTTAAAGGGTCCCTTTCCGAAGAAAAACGCTGGCAGGTTATTACGTTTTTATGGTCCCTCGGAAAAGAGGTTCCCCCTCCGGCCACTGCCACGCCATCTCCAGGTCAGCCTCCGGTAGAACCTCCCAGGGGCATTCTGAAGCTGTCCGTGCCGGCTTCCGTAGAAGCAGGAAAATCTATCGATATTCAGGCAACATTCAGGGACGACCAGGATAAACCCTTAAATGATATTTCCATCGATTTCTTTATCAGGGAACAATTCTTCGGCTCCGGGCTGTTAGAAATCGGCAGCGAAAAAACCGCCAACGGTATTGCTGCCCTGAATTATACTCACCGCAAGGCCGGAGACACGGAAATCATTGCCCGTGCCGGTTCCTTTGAATCCGTGGCTCCGATTAATATAACCGAAGCGTCTCAGGCTTTTTACCACACGGAAGCAGGCATTCATCTTCCCTCTCCGGGGCCCGAGGTCTTCATCGGCCCCGATTCCTCCCGCGGGTTGGATGAAATGGGGCAGGCACCGAATTCCGCTTTCCGTCTCCCCGGGGGGATCACTTCGGGACTACTGGTCTTCGCAGGAGCTATAGCCTTAGTATGGATTACCTATTTCCGCGTAGTTTTGACCCTTTTCCGCATCCCGGGACCAGTTAAACGTGGGGAAACAAATACCAGGGTCGTCCCTATCCTGGGTATGCTTATAGTAGCTGCCATGGGCCTCCTTTTGGTATTGCTTATCCTTACCGGACCCTACAGCCATTTCCATTTAGACTGATAACTCAGTCCACCATGTGAATACACTTGTCGTATCCGTTACAGGGGAACGGGTTCCGGCTGAGAGGTAACCCTTACCCCTCAGGGGTAAAAACTCTAAAGCGGCGCAGGCACAATGCCTGCGCCGCTTTTTATTTTCCACGGGACGATTTTGTATTAAACTATTACTGTGAAATGTAAAAAAAGCTGTTAAAGGGAGGTCACTGCAATGAATAGTAAAACATGGGATGTAGTTATAGCGGGAGGCGGACCGGCCGGGTCCGCCGCAGCCAGACGCTGCGCTGCCTCCGGATTGAAAACCCTTCTCCTGGAAAAAGCCAAGCTGCCCAGGGTGAAAAGTTGTACCGGGATGATCATGAGCCGTCTGGCTCAAAAAACCCTGGAAGAAGAATTCGGGAAAATCCCAGCCGAGGCAATAGCCGGACCAGCATTTCTTGACGGTTATGTTATCCACGTTCCCGGGGAAGGAGAGAAATTCATTCCCTGTAAGGCGCCGTTTACCTGGAGAGAACAACTGGACTCCTGGATGAACACCAGTGTCAGAAGAGCCGGCGGTGAGGTCCTGGAAGAATCGCCTTTAGAGTCTCTCACCGTGGTAAAAGAGGGTTACGAGATCAGGATCAAGCAGCAGAAAGAGCCGCAGACTTTGCATGCCCGCTGGGTCATCGGGGCGGACGGAGCCGTTTCAACCACCAGGAAAAATATCTTTCCTTCCCTCGAAGTCCATTACGGCCAGGCAATCCAGGAATACTACCGCGGCAGCCTGGATTTTAAAAAGGGAGAAATGCACGTTTTTTTCCCGCAGGAATATACCCCCTTTTATTCCGGTGCTTACTATAAAGAAGATTATGTTGTTGTTGAGGGAGGAGCGCGAAGCGACCAGATGAAAGAGTTCCTGCGAAAAACAAAAGAGGATATTTCCCGCAACCACGGATTTAAGCCCCAGGGAGCGCCTGAACGAATCGACGCTTGTCTTGAGCCGGCCCTGTTCAGGGAACTGGTAGCGGGAATATTTATACCCGCCCAAAACAACGTCCTTCTCGCCGGTGATGCCGCTGGATTCCTGGTCCCCGTGAGCGGGGAGGGTATCGGCCTGGCTTTGAAAAGCGGGTTACTTGCGGCGGAAGCCGTGATAAAATCAGGCAAGACAGGAAAAGCAGCCTCGACTTTTTACGCCGAAGGGATTTCAGCTATAATAGGTATCATGAAGGAATTTTACGGGACAGCCTTGAAAATACGTGACAGCGCCAGGCAGGGAGAACCATACCTTTCTGATGTAGCCTCTGCATGGGAAAATACCCTGAAGGTAGCTTAATCCCGGGGAAAAATGGTAGAAGGCATGTATGCCAGGAAGGACCTGGCCAAATCCGGCGGCGACCTGGAGTCCCGGGCTCTTCTTAAAGATTCCATAATCAACGGGAAAAACTGGTATATATCCCTGCTCGAGGCAATCAACTTATGGGAAAGCGCGGAGGAAACATACAAAGGCAAGAAATACCACTATCTTATCCTCGGAGAAGCTTTTGACTGGTTGCTACTGGCCCAGAGGCTTCTGGATACCGTTGCCGGGCTCATACCCGAGGTTGAGGTTACGGCTTTCCTGGTCAACGGGATGCCTCCGATAAAATTGAACAAAACGGATTTCCGCCGCCTTATCGGCGGTAAAAAATACCGGGCATATTTAAACTATTTCTACGGCATAACCGTGGAAAAAGCCCTTGTCCGCGCCGTGACTGCCGAAGTGGAAAAAGAACTGGGGGCGTCTGGGCGAAAAGGACTTCTCATAGTTGAAAACGAGGCTTACCGCAGGCTTTACGGAGCTGACAAGGCCACCCTCTGGAAAATACTTATGCCCGGAAATAACGCCGTGCGGAACAATTTTCATGTTCAAAACGTATTCACCTACAGGCTTTTCCAGTACCGCCTGGCCAATTGCGAAAAAGACCGGATAGCCAGCGATACCAGGAAAGGACTACTGGAACTGCGCCGTCAGTTCCCCGAAACTGTAAGAATATAACCCTTAATTATCTTAGGAAGAAAAAGACATCAGCTGGTTCAGTTGCGCCCGCAGCCTGGTCACCTTGCTTTCACACTCCCCAAGCCTTCCCCTGTCCCTTTCCACCACGTGAGACGGCGCCCGGGTAACGAAAGAAACGTCTTCCAGCTTTGCTCTGTACCTGGCGTATTCCGCTTCGCAGACTGACAGTTCCTGCTGTAAACGATTCTTCTCCCTGGCAATATCTATCATCCCCTCCATGGGCAGCGCCACCTCGCAGTCCTTCAACACCATCGTCAAGGCTTTGTTCTTAGCAGGTCTCTCGTCGGCCTGCCCCAGCACAAAGAGCGGCTGAACCCGCGCCAGGGACTCGATTGCTCCGGCATGGCCACTTACTTTATCCTTTGCTTCTCCGGCATATATCCTGGCCTCTATCAAGCGGGCGGGTTCCACACTGAATTCTGACCTGGCATTCCGGACAGACCGGATGATTTCTATTATAGACTCCATCTCTTTTTCCGCCTCTTCGTCGAAAGCCGATTCATCGGCCGTGGGGTAAGGGGCAATCATTATGGATTCGTATTGTTTTAATTCCACGGGCAGGTAAAGGTGGAACCTCTGCCAGATTTCCTCGGTAATAAAGGGCATGAAAGGATGCATCAGCCGCAAGGAAGTCTCCAGGACGTGAAATAATACCTGCTTCGTGCCCCCCACTTCCCCGCCGGAGCGCAGCCTTATCTTTGAAAGCTCTATAAACCAGTCGCAGAATTCCCCCCACATGAAATCGTGTATCTGCCGTTCCGCCTCGCCGAACTGGTAGTCTTTTAAAAGGTTATTTACATTCATCAAAAGCCGATTAAGACGGCTTAAAATCCACCGCTCTTCCACGTTCCCGCCTTTGGTAACCCGGGCAATCTCCCCCGGTCCTTCCCCCAGGCAGCTTTCCACGTACCGGGCGGAGTTCCATATCTTGTTGCAAAAATTGCGGCCCGCCTCCAGTTTCTGCCAGCTTAAACGTATGTCGTTCCCCGGCGAACTCCCGGTGGTACAGGAAAAACGCAGAGCATCCGTGCCGTATTTGTCTATGGCTTCGATGGGGTTGATGACATTCCCCTTCATTTTACTCATTTTCTCCCCGCTTTCATCCCTGATTAAACCGTGCAGGTACACCACACTGAAAGGCACTTCGCGCATATTCTCCAGGCCCATCATTATCATCCGGGCTACCCAGAAGAAAAGGATGTCATACCCCGTCTCCATGACCGAGGTGGGATAAAAATAGCCCAGGTCCTCGGTGTCCCCGGGCCAGCCCAGGGTTGAATGCGGCCAGAGGCCCGAACTGAACCAGGTATCCAGGACGTCGGGGTCCTGGGTAATCTCACTATTTCGGCAGTGAGAACACTCGGACGGGTCTTCCACGGATACAGTAATCCCATTACATTTACCGCAGTACCAGACCGGTATCCTGTGCCCCCACCAGAGCTGACGGCTGATACACCAGTCGCGGAGGTTTTCCATCCAGTTCAGATAAACCCTGGTAAACCTTTCGGGGATAATGGTTATTCGTCCGTCAACAACCGCCTCGATGGCAGGTTTAGCCAGGGGAGCGATTTTCACGAACCATTGCTTGCTGGCCAGCGGTTCAATAGCGGTCTGGCAGCGGCTGCAGTGGCCCACGGCGTGCGGGTGGATCTCCTCTTTTACGTACAGTCCGTCCCTCTCCAGGTCGGCCAGGATAGCGCGGCGGCATTCGAACCGGTCCAGGCCTTGATAAGGCCCGGCATTTTCATTCATGGTCCCGTCGGGATTTAAAATATTAATAAAGGGCAGGTTATTCCTCCGGGCGACTTCGAAGTCCACCGGGTCATGGGACGGCGTTATTTTGACAGCTCCGGTCCCGAACCCCCTGTCCACAGCTTCATCCGCAATTATAGGGATAACCCG
>JAUYHV010000228.1 GCA_030689845.1 Dehalococcoidia bacterium | reverse complement strand
TAATGGCCTCAAAATCAAATGAACGTGGTTCTCCATGACCACGCAGGCATCAAGCTCGTACTTCTTGCCGGCATGGTACATGATGCTGTCAAGGACCAACGTTTTTGCTTCATCAGAAAGAGTGATTCCTTCCGCCGAGGTAAATGTTATGAAATAACAACTTCCCGGCTGCTCAAAATGGGGTAGATTTCTGTTGTATGTTCTGAATTCTTTGACAGGCTGAAAACCAGTTCTTGAGAAGTCTTTATTATTTTTATTGTTTATTCCTTTTTTCATTTCAATTCTAAAGCATTGTATTCGGAATGGGCTTTTTTCTCCCTGAGTCACAGGCAGGGACGCCTGTGCTACCCGTTTTTGCAGGGACGCCTGTGCCACCAGGATTATGGCCTTACAAGGCTTAACCGGCAAGCTTTATATCCCATTCCACCGGCGAACCCCGGAGGACGATCTCGCTTTCCAGGAGCCGGTAGCAGCCCGGGCAGCAGAACTGCCTGAAAACGTATTTTTTATTTTTGTTAAGCGGGTCGGTTTGCGGTCCTGCCCTGGATATAGGACCCTCGGAAATAAGGGCATGGAGCTTATAGTTCCCGGATATCGGGCCGAAAACGTGCCCGCAGCTGCTGCAATAAACAACTTTACGTTTGTCCTGTGTTTTGGTTCCAAGATATTCGTTAAGCATTCTGGATTACCTCTTTATCAAGGGATGATATTTTGTAAAACAAATCTCTACCATCAGGTTTTGCTTGGTTATACCGGGTGAAACTCTTTAGCCCTGACAGCTTTTATCTTTACCCTCTGGTTATCCGTAGCTTTGGCCTTCACTTTCAGGGTCTTCCCGTCGATTACCACTCCAAAAAGCTGTTTGGCGGCTTTTATGGACACCGCCCCGTTGAGGACATCGTCCTGGACCATCTCCGGGTCCCGCTCCAGGGGGTCGCCATACCCGCCGCCCCCGGCTGTTTGCCTGAATAAAACATCCCGCGGGCCGATTTCCGTAATCAACTGGGGAGGTACCTTTTCCAGTTTGCCCTGGATCTCCGTCATTTCCCCCGGCATGACGCCTTTTTTAAAGCTGTCCAGGATATCGGAATTACGTTTAAAAGAAAAGACTACGCCTCCCCCGGGATAGCCTCCCATTAACCCGGATGATTCGGAATTTTCCGGATTAAATGTCAGGAGAAGACACCATGGTATTTTTTCCACTTTATGAGGCACATATATTGAACTGTACCCCATGCCCCCCCTGTATTTTCCGGCGCCACCGGAGTCGGTCTGCTGGCGGCTGAAGATATAAATAAAAGGATAGCGGAACTCGTATGTCTCGGCGTTAGCTTTGCAGCAGGAAATGCTGTGCAGCATCCCGCCGGTATCTACTCCATCTGCGAAGGCGGTTGCGCCGCTGCCACCTACCAGGGATTCCAGCAGCACGCTGCCGAAGGGTTCATCTCTCTGGTTAGTTCCGAAGAGTTCCAGGGTGCCAAATCCGCCGACCCATCCTGCCATAACCCTGTCCAGGTAATTTTTTGAAGAAGACAGGAGTTTTCCAAGGCAGACCGAGGCCAACTGCATGGAAGCCTGTACTCCACCCGTAGTAGACTTGCTGATCCCCCCGGGCCAACGGACGCTCAGGATTGTTCCCGGCTTCGATTTGACTTCGATGGCTTTCTCAATGCCGGCGGGTGACCAGGGCATGTCGTAGCAGAGGTACTGCAGCAAGGCTACAACGATTCCGGCCTTTGCCCCCGCATAGGTGCAATTTACCACTGCCGGGGCCTGGTCGGCTGTTCCGGCCAGGTCGAATACGAGGTGGTCCCCGCTTTTTTCCATGCTCATGTGACAGGGGTAGACCTTGTTTTCATATTCCAGGCAGTAAGTGTGTCTCCATGTGCCGTCGGGCAGTTCTTTCAGCCTTTCCCTGAAACGCATCTCCGTGTATTCCCGTATGGCGGCAATGGCGGCTTTTACCGTGTCGGCCCCGTATTCCTTTATTGTTTCAAGTATCCTCTTTTTTGTGGTGTTGTTTGCCGCAATTTTAGCCCTCAGGTCCAGTTCAACAACGTCAGGCAGCCGGGAACGCCTGAGGTATTCCTGTTTAATATCTTTCCTGAGAACGCCTTTTTCTATTATCTTCAGGGGAGGCATGGGAGGAGCTTCCTGGAAGATGGATTCTGCGCCGAGGCTGCACTGGCTTCCCCGGACGGAACCACCGACGTCCACCTGGTGAATGACCGCCCCGGTCCAGGCTATCAATTCTCCGTTGTAATGAATGGGGGCGGTCAAGACCACATCGCTCTGGTGCATCGCCCCGAGGTAGGGGTCGTTACAGATGAACATGTCATCCGGACCTATACCCGGGTTATCTTTGTATTCAACGGCGATATAACGGGTTACGTCTTCAATGGAAATAGCGTGGATGCCGATATAAATTCCGAGGACGCAAACTCCTCCATCCGCATCCATGATGCCGGTATTGAAATCGAAGGCTTCGTTGGCTACCGGGGAGCCGGATACCAGCCTCAAAGTGGCCGCCGCCTCGTCATTTATAGCGAACAACCGGTGCCTTAGAATCTCGAAAGTTACCGGGTCGATATTAATCTTATCAAATATGCTCACTGCATTATCTCCTGCCGAGGTGTAATATTATATTTAAATAGTCGTCGACGACGGCCGACTGGTTTGGATGGATAACGACCGTGGTGTCAGGGCTTTCTACTATGGCTGGTCCCTGGATGCTGTTGCCCGGCTTGAACAGGTCGTATTCGTAAATATTACACGGCCTCATCTCTTTATACTCGGAGAAGTACACGTCCCTTTGCCCCTTTAACGCTCCCGAGGCATCGGCTTTCCCCGGGGGATATTTCTTCAGCGGGGGCTTGCTCATGGGGCCGATTCCCACGATTCGAAAAGTGGTGGCTTCTATCCCGGCCTCGCGGTAAGCGGTACCTTTTCCGTACTGCTGTTCATACATGGTGTCGAAGGTTTCTATTAACTTACCTATATAGTCCACCTTTAATCTCTCGCCCGGCACGGGACAGAAAATCCCGTTGACCTGACGGCGGTACCGCATTTCAATATACCGGGTAAGCTTCACTTTGTCCGGAGGGAAGCCGTCAGCTTTTAATTTCTTTATCAACCCGGCTTCCAGTTCGGCAAAATTTTTATTTATCCTGTTTATGTCCGGCGGTATTATCATGGGGTCGGAGAGTTCATCTATGTGGACCATGTCGGCTCCGCTGATGCCGAAGGCAGAAAAGACTCCGGCGGTTCTGGGAATGATTGCCGATTTTACACCTACGTCTTTGGCATAGGCGCCAACGTGGGTGGGGCCTGCTCCACCGAAAGCCAGGAGATGAAAATTCCTGGGGTCGTACCCCTTCCCTATGGTAACTTTGCGGACCAGGTCTGCCATGTGGGCGTCAACTATATCCACAATAGCCATCGCCGCTTCGAGAACGTTCATTTTTAACGGCCTGGCGACCTTTTTCTCTATTGCGGCCAGGGCTTTATCTTTGTCCAGTTTCATTTTGCCGCCGACAAAGTAATCACCGTTCAATCTCCCCAGGACCAGGTCCGCGTCGGCTACTGCCGGCTCTTCGCCCCCGATGCCGTAACAAACCGGGCCGGGGTCGGCCCCGGCGCTCTGCGGCCCGACGCGCAATACCCCTGTTTTCGGTTCCAGCCAGCCAATGCTGCCTGCGCCGGCTCCGATGGAAACTATGTCCACCATGGGGGAAAGGATGTGGTATTTG